>CAYHED010000037.1:0-11221 GCA_964355615.1 uncultured bacterium | reverse complement strand
AATTTAATGGAGAGGAACCAGTATATCAGATCAAAATTTTATTTGGATAGGTTCTGCGAGACTCAATGAGGGGTTCTATTCTTATATGTGGAAACATTACTTTGGTAGTTTTAAAAAGTCTTTCTCTGTTCAGAAAGACATTCTAGTAAATAATGGAGATAGCTTTTTTAATATTTTTAGAAATACTCTTTTGCGTTGGAGTTTGTTCTCTATTGCAATTTACGTTTCCGTTGGGATATTTATTGGGATGGCGGCCCTGTCTTTTCTTCTCGTGCAGACCCTTTTCGCTCTGCTTTTATTTGCATCTTTCACATACGGCCAGCATTATGGTTTAATGAGGAGAGTCAAAAGTGATAATACGCTTGAAGATTTTTCTTTCATGAATGTTTTTGCTTCAGATCATTTTGTATCGAGTCGTGAACTTATAAATGGTAATCATCACGGCCATCATCATCTCTTTCAGCTCTGTCGTTATCCATATCTAAAAGTGATTAGAATGGGACCAAAGCTACCCTATGCATCCAGCACAATGGCAATGATTGCATTTATTCCTCCTCTCTGGTTTAAAATCATGAATCCCATTGTGGCGGAAGTCTTTAAGCAGAGAGATATTTTAGAAAAAGAAGGCAAATTGTAGACGAGGCAGGCTTCCCTCGCCATCCTGCCGGCGCTTCGCCGCTTTCTTACCCAGAAAATGGGAATGCGCCCTAGCTCAGCTAACCCGGCGAGGAGGGGGGCTGATTCTGAATCAGGAGAACAGGTGGGTTCAAAAAGAAGTGGACTCCCGACGGAGCAAAGAGTTCGTTCATAGGGAAACATTTCGATCCTGCATGAATAATAATGGACGATTCACTTGCGTTCATATTGGGAAAGGCTCTCTTACAGATGCTCACAATTGCCTCTGCCGAACTGATCCATTTAACCCTTCCGACCACATCATATAAAGGAAACTCAGGGATGTAAAGATTGGCGAGGACTCTTTTAACTTTCTCGTAATCCGGATTGTCTGCAGGCATCGTCTTCTCTACCGGACACGGAACTATAGAGGTGATGCTCCCACCGAAAACACAAGCAGTTCTTTTAGCAGATGGATCACGTACTGCTTGTTTGTAGAAACGATTTATCTCCTGAAACTGATCCGATGCAAATTGGGTCCCCTCCCAATCAGAACCCGAAAAAGGTTCTGTTTTCGATTTAAATACAAAAGAGACAGTTTCTGTGAAATAATTTGTAAATGCCTGAAAGTAAACAGATTCGTCGTGATAAACGTTAGTTACGCAAACGTCAAACCTATGAGTCACTCGGGATCGAGTATCCTCCGCGCTATGTGTGATCGGTCGCTCTGCTGCGGCAGCCATAAAATCCTACCTATATGAGTGGTGAAAAGGAAACATCATAAAGAAATCTGTATCATAAAAAAAACCTGGGGATCCTTCTTCACAGAATGACTACCTGCTCAGCAAGGATGCGCTTTCGAAGTCTCCAATAAATCGATCGGTAGGTAATCAGATCAACCTTACGATCTAGGGGTTCCTCCAAGTCGGCTTTCAGCTCTACGAGGTCGAAAAGAGATTTCCTGCTCCCCCTGTATCCAATGAGGAAATCGACGTCGCTTTTTGCTGTTGCCTCTCCGCAAGCAAAAGAGCCAAAAATCCCAGTTCGCTTAACATCATGCCTTCTCAAAATAGGCAGAGCCCTTCGCTTAATAGAGGAGAGGGAACTTGATTTCTTGACCATTTTGAGCCCATTGTAGCCTAATAATCTAATTTTTGCATCCCTTCCTAAATTTCTTATCCCTTCCCCTTTTTCAGGGGGACGTGCTATATTGAACCCAATATCTAGGGAGGTACCATGCGCTATTTACTTCTTTTATCCCTCATGGCCTTAACGGGTTGTTTCCAGGCCCACGGCGACGATGGAGAGGATCTTCACATCGTGCCCGTCACCAATAACCCTCACATCCTTCCTCAGTCAGGAGGGGGCTTCCCCGGCATGGGGGGAGGGGCCCATTGACAACCACCCATTTTTCAGCTAAGCTGAGCGAAGGTTTCATGGATGATGTCTACACCTTTTTTCAAAGCAATTCCGATCAGATCCTCGCCGAACTGGGCAAGGATCGGCTCCTCGATGTCCTCCGCAAGATGCTCCTCATCCGCAACTTAGAGCTTCGCGGTGAGGCAGCCTATCAGCAGGGCAAGGTGGGGGGATTCTACCACTCTTATATGGGGCAAGAGGCTATCCAATGCGGCTGTATCGCTGCTTGTGGCGTAAATCATTGGTTTACAACGACTTACAGATGTCATGCGCTGGCTCTTTTATTGGGCGCGACTCCGAATGAGATCATGGCGGAGCTGTATGGGCGGACGACGGGGAATGCGGGGGGGCGCGGGGGCTCGATGCACCTGTATGCGGACCGGCTCTTGGGGGGGCTTGCGATTGTGGGGGGGCATGTTCCGATTGCGACGGGGGCGGCTTTCAGCGTCAAGTATTTGAAGCAGGAGGGCGAAGCGTCGTTTTGCTTTATGGGGGAGGGGGCTGTCGTTCAGGGGGCGGTGCATGAATCGCTGAATTTAGCGGCTCTTTGGAATCTCCCTTGTCTCTACGTGATTGAAAATAACAAATGGGGCATGGGGACTCACGTCAGTCGGGCTGTCTGTGTGGAGCCAATTGCGGAGCACTATGCGAATAGTTATGGGATCAGTTCCTACACGTTGGATGGGATGGACTTTTTCAATTGCTACGCGGGATTCAAGGCGGCGTTGCACGAGGTGTTGACGACGTCTAGACCTGTGTTGATCGAGGTGGTTGTCGAGAGATTCCGCGGGCACTCGATTTCCGATCCGGCGGCCTATCGAAGCAAAGAGTCGATGCAGTGCGTCATCGAGCAGAGGGACCCGATTTCCCTCTTGAAAAAGAGGCTGATTGAAGAGGGGATGCTGACGGAGGCGCGATTTGAAGAGATGGACAAGGAACAAAAAGAGATTGTAATCGCTGCGATGAAGTTTGCCGATGAGAGTCCTTGGCCCGATCCGATCACGCTGGAACAGGGCGTATTTCCTCCGGGAGCATTTTAATGGAAAAACAAGTCGTAGAGGTGCGTGAAGCGCTTCGTCAAGCGATCGATGAGGAGATGGCCCGAGATTCAAGGGTCTTTATCTTGGGCGAAGAGGTTGCTGAGTACAACGGGGCCTACAAAGTGACGAAGGGGATGCTCGCAAAATGGGGTCCTGAGCGGGTGATCGATACTCCGATTGCGGAAAATGGGTTTACGGGACTTGCGATTGGAGCGGCTCAGACGGGGCTCCGTCCGATCGTCGAGTTCATGAGCTGGAACTTTTCTTTTGTGGCAGCCGACCAATTGATCTCCAATGCGTGCAAAGCCCACTACATGTCGGGCGGTCGTTTTTCTGTGCCGATCGTTTTTCGAGGGCCCAACGGCGCTGCGGCTCAGGTCTCTTGCCAACACTCTCACTGCGTCGAGGCGATTTACGGGAACTTGCCCGGCTTTGTCATTATCGCTCCAGGCAACGCGTATGATGCAAAAGGGCTTTTGAAGTCGGCGATCCGGGCCAATTGCCCCGTGATTTTTTTGGAAAATGAGCTCGACTACGGCGAGAAAATGGAAATCCCCGTCGAAGAATATTTAGTTCCGATTGGCCAAGCAAAGGTGGTGCGCGAGGGGAAACACCTTACGCTCGTCTCTTATTCTCGGATGCTCAAGTTTTGCCACCAGGCGGCAGAAGAGTTGGCTAAAGAGGGAGTTCAAGTTGAGATCGTCGACCTTCGGACCGTCAAGCCGATCGATTTGCCAACGGTCGCCGCCTCGGTCAGAAAAACCCATCGCTGCGTTCTTGTTGAAGAGGGACATATTTTTGCGGGGATTTCTGCAGAGCTCGGGTTCCAGATTCAGCAACATTGTTTCGACGATCTCGATGCCCCTTTAGTTCGAGTTTGTCAGAGGGAAACTCCGATGCCTTATTCAAAATTTCTCGAGAAGGAAACGCTCCCCAATAAAGAGCGGATTCTTGCAGCGATTCGGGAAATCCTTTAATATGGGCGGAAAGCGAGGAGTTTTATGCCATTCACAGTGACGATGCCCAAACTCTCTCCCACCATGGAAGAGGGGACTGTTGTGAAATGGCATAAAAAGGTAGGCGACAAGGTTCAACCAGGCGACCTCCTCATTGAGGTGGCGACCGATAAAGCTACGGTTGAGTACAACGCTTTGGATGGCGGCTATCTCCGCAAGATCCTCATCGCCGATGGGGGCTCTGCGATCGTCAACCAACCGGTCGCTATTTTTACAGAAAAAGCAAACGAGAGCATCGAAGGGTACAAACCGGAAGGGGCTCAGCCCGCATCCGTTGCAAAGCCGGAAGAAAAAGTCGCCGCGCCCACTGCCGCGCCCGTTGCAACGCCTACTCAGCAACCGGCTTTTGTGCCAGAGCCCCCTTTAGCCAATTATGAATTTGCATTCCCCACAGGAGCCCCCCAAATGCGCATTCCCGCTTCCCCCTTGGCCAAGAAATTAGCGAAAGAAAAAGGGCTCGACCTCCACACTGTGAAAGGGAGCGGTCCTGGAGGGCGCATCACGAGCCGCGACCTTGATTTAGCCCAACCCGACCAAACAGTTTCTTTCAGTCAGAGGGAAAAGCCCCAAATCGCCCCCGGCGCCTTTGAAGAAAAGGCCCTTTCCCCGATGCGCAAAGTGATCGCCCAAAGACTCCAGCAAGCCAAGACATTCATTCCCCATATCTACGTCCGCCAAGAGATCGACGCAGGACCCCTCTTCGAGGCTCGCGAACAACTCAAGAAAGGGAACCTCAAGATTACCTACAATGACTTTGTGATCCGAGCCTGCGCACTGGCCCTCCGCGACCATCCGGTGGCCAACAGCGGCTTTGACTCAGTCAAGCAAAGCATCATCCAGTTTTTGACCGTCGACATCTCTGTAGCCGTCTCTGTAGAAGGGGGGCTGATTACGCCGATTGTTCGGCACGCCGATTATAAAAATTTGGGAGAGATCTCCGTCGAAGTCAAAGAACTCGCTCTCCGCGCCCGGATGGGGAAACTCAAGCCCGAGGAGTATAAAGGGGGCTCTTTTACGATCTCCAACCTCGGGATGTTTGGAGTGACCGATTTTGCTGCGATCATCAACCCGCCGCAGAGCTGCATTTTAGCCGTGGGCGGTATTGAAGATGTCCCTTGCGTGAAAAATGGAGCCGTCGTCCCCGGCAAGAGAATGAACCTCGTCCTCTCAGCGGACCACCGCGTCGTCGATGGCGCAGAGGCCGCTCAGTTCGTGAAAACTGTCCAAAAGTATTTAGAGAGCCCTGCCCTCTTGCTCGTCTAGAACAAGGATTCCTAAATCAAAGAGCATCGCTAGGAGAGGAAGCCTGAGGAATGTCCCGTCCAGTTCGAAAGAGCCAGCGGAGAGCCGTTCCAGGAAAGCTTCTGAAAAGGCTTTCCCCTGGGCCCAGTCTCGCCACCACTGATAAATATCAGGTCGAGGGAGAGAAGATGTCCCTATAGTCTCTTGCAGGGCCGTTGCTGCATCAAAAGGAGTGTGCCTGCTCCAAAATTCCTCGATTCTATCTGAGTCAAAATAAGACAATGCCTCTTTTGTTATGGGATCGAGTTCTGCAACAGGGTCGTTTTCTGCGCTCGCCATCCGTAGGCCGAGAGCTTCTCCGTGGATACGAGCTATGACGTTGTAGCTGTGAAGCTGATTCAGAGCCAATAAAGCGCCTATGTTGGGAGCGGGAAGTGAGGCGTACAATTGGCTAAATAGAATTTGACGGTGGGTTTGTAAGCAGTAGAAAATTTTGTCCCTCACAGAGACCGAACGGCTTTGGGCTTGGGAGAGAACGTAGAGCGCTTCTACCACCTCGAATTGACCGGGTCCGCAGTATTCTCCCGCCTCAATAGCAAGGCGCAGTAGGAAACTGACTCTCTCATCGGGGCGCTCTCCAAGATAGTGGGTGATGTGTTTTAAGTAGTTCTCCATTTTTTCGTAGTTGCCCAAAGCTCCCGCTCTGGTTTGAACAGAGTTGATAAAAATTCCAAGCGACCGGTGGGCGAAGGCAATGAGCTCTTCATCTGATTTGGAATCAGGAGATCCTGACCTCTGCAAAAATCGTTGGTCCGCAGCTAGCTGGGCGCGCAGAAAATCGATCTGTCCATGAAGGTCGATCTGGTCGAGGAGCTTAGATAACTCCTGGATATCGACGTTGGGAACAGGGGGCATAATTTGATGGCGAACGTAGTTGCGATTGATTTTAAGCCGAGCCTCTCCGCTGAGAATCTTCTCGCACATCACTCCAGTCAATTGCCCTTCAGGCAATGGAGGGATTTCTTCCGGAATATTGGCGGGTAGCCACTCGGCAGGCGCCCACTTAAGCGCATACCCGATAGCAGCAAATAAACAGAGGCTTTTAGATAGGAAAGATCCAGCAAAGCTCCCACTGATCATTAGAGCAGGAAGCATCGCAGTATTGATTGCGCTTCGGAGGGGGGCGGGAAGTAAGCCGTTTCTATCGAGCAATCCGAGGGCGAAGACAGTGAGAGCCGTAGCGGCAAAGGGCACCTGGCCAAAGTGCAAGAGAGCCAGAGAAGAGACCAGCGCCGCCCCCTGATAGAGATCGCCGCGAGGGCTGGGCGAAGCCCATCGGGAACGACAGAGCTCTCTTGGATAACCGCGAGAACAACGGGGCTCAAGTAGATCGCCCAGCGAGCCGTCCAATGAATAGGCTGACAGCCTGCGGCATCCAGGGCTAGTCTGACGAACCCGAGAGAAAAGATAGCTTGCCATATCTGAAGGGGAGCGGAGAGAAATGCGTTACCCCCTACTTTGACGCAATCTTGATTGCGCTGGATCTCAACGAGATTCAGGCTTCTGTGAAAGGCAGTCAAGGCAGTCATGCGAAGTAGTTTATCTCACCGGATATTTTACAGCCACTTTTTCCGGCGGAAAATAATCACGGCGATGATGGAAAGGACAGCCGTGATGCCCAAGACAATCCAAAAGTCATTGGGGCGCCCCTGGAAGGGGAGAGGGACATTCATCCCATAAACAGAAGCGATGATGGTCGGAATGGTCACAACGATGGTCAGAGCTGTAAGTAACTTAATGGTCCTGTTGACGTCATTGGTAAAGATGATGTGATAAGAATCGCGCAGCGAGCGGATACTTTTGATGTTGACGCGGCACAAATCCTCTGACTGACCAATCGCAATCATCAAGTCCTCAAGAAGGTCGAGGTCTTTTTCATAGAGGTTTATATTGCGGCCACGAGACATTGACTCCAGAACATTGCGCAAAGGGACAAGCGAGGTGAGGTACTGATTGAGGATCTCTTCGTTTTTTGTCAAAACAAGGATCGAATCACTACTGACCGGTTGAGTCGGTTGCTCTCCTCCTAAAATGCTCATCCTGACCCGCTTGATATTTTGCGTATAGGCTTGAGTCACCTTCAGCAAAATATTCAAGATCAGCTTTGCCTTTTGCGTCGTCCCTAGAAGAGTATTCCCACTCAGCAACTGCTCGATGATTTCGCTTCGGTTGGGGGAGATCGCGATCACAAAGGCGTCTGTCAAAATCAGGGTCAAGGTTTGGGTGTACATGCCCAGCTCGGCTTGGCCCGGATGGCGCAGGAAAAACAGGGCAGTATTCCCAATGTGTTCTAAGCGAGGGACTTCTTGTTTGTCGAGGCTATCTCTGACGTCGGCCATATCGAGACCCGTCAGCTCGACGATCTTAGTCAGATCCTCGAGGTGGGCCTCTTTGGCATAGATCCAGCTCCCCGGGCGAAAGTCGTCTACCTTCTGGAATTCGGCATCCGCGCCTGTTTTAAAATAGATCTCGAGCATAAAGCTCTAAATACCTGGAAAGGGGGATGCTCCGCAAGGCCAATTTTCGGGGAGAGTTAAACGGAGAGATGCCAAGACGCAAAGGCGCGGAGCTCTCGCCTGTTTCCAAATACCAAAAAATGGTATATTCTCGGTTCATGGAACTGGAAGAGTATGCTTAAGACAAACACCCCATGGAGGGAGTCCTCTAAAAAAAGGATTGAGAAGTATTCTGAGGGTGGCGTGATACTTCGGGGGAGTCGTCACAAAGAAGGGGTGACTCAAAAGGAGCTTGCGGAGTCCTTAGGGATTAGTCAGCATCATATTAGTGAGATGGAGAATGGGAAAAGATCGATTGGAAAGGCGATGGCGAAGAAATTTGCCGCATTCTTCAAAACCAACTACCGCCTCTTCCTTTAGCCTCCATCTTGCGTCTTGGCGTCTTCGCGCCTTTGCGTTACTCCCGCCTCTAGCTTCTTGAGGCGCTCGACGTACTCTTCGAGTTTGCGCACATAAACTTCTTGGCGGTGGTACTCTTTGATGGGGATCGCGGGGCTGCCGCGGTACTGGCCTGTTTTGAGCGATTTGCTGATGCCGCTGCGAGAGGCGATGAGGACTTGGTCGTCGATGGTGATGTGGCCGGCGATGCCGACTTGGCCTCCCATGACGACGTATTTTCCCATTTTGACGGAACCAGAGATGCCGGTTTGGGAGGCGATGATGTTGTGTTCACCCACTTGTACGTTGTGGCCGATCTGGACGAGGTTGTCGATTTTGGTCCCGCGCCGAATGAGGGTGGCTTTAAAACGGGAGCGGTCGATCGCGGTATTGGCGCCGATCTCTACGTCGTCTTCGAGGATGACGATGCCGAGTTGTTCGAGCTTGACGTGGTTGCCTTGGGCGTCGAGGGCGTAGCCAAAGCCGCAGGAGCCGATGATGGCGCCGGGCTGCAGGATGACGCGGTGGCCGAGCTGGCACCGCTCTCGGACGACGGAGTTGCTCTGGAGGTGGCAGTCAGAGCCAATGGCAACTCCGTAGCCAATAGAGACGTTGGGGCCGATGCGGGTGCGGGGGCCAATGATGACGTCTCGGTCGATGACTGCGTTGGGTCCGATCGATACATCGGGGCCAACTTGGGCTGTTTCATGGATGACGGCGCTGGGGTGGATGCCGGTGAAGCCAGACGCGTTGGGGGTGATTTGTAAGAGGGCCTCCGCGATGCGCTGAAAGGTGAGGGAGGGATGAGGGGAGACGAGGTAGTTTTTGCAGGGGGGGCCAGCTGCATCAATGCAAATGACACCTGCCTTGGACTGTTTCATCGCTTCCGCGTAGCGGGGATTGGCGAGAAAGGAGACGTCTTCAGGGGTTGCTTCTTCGAGAGAATTAACCCCTGTGACGGTGTAAGAAGGGTCGCCCACGAGCTCGGCACTCGTGAGAGTTGCGAGTTCAGCGAGCGAGTATCTCATTGTATAGCAGCAGCAGGTTTTGCTTCGGTGTTGTCTGCTACTTTTTTGGCTTGTTGTTCGTTGAGCTTCACTACGATCTCTTTAGTTACATCACAAGAGGGGTCGACATAGAAGAGGGCTTCTTTGTTGAACACGTAGACGAGGTTTTTTTCTTTCGCTACATCGTTTGCCGCTTGGGTGATGGCGCTGCTCATTTTTTGAATCATTTGATAGTTGGCGTGTTGGAGCACTTGGTAGAATTGGTTTTGGTAGCGGCTCATATCTTCTTGCAGAGTTTGGAACTTGACTTTGAGTTCTTCCTCGGCTTTGGGAGAGAGGCCGTCGAGATAGGCGGTGTCTTCAAATTTTTCTGACATCTGCTTGAGCTCTTTTTCTGTTTGCTCGATCAGAGAGGACATTTGCGTGCGAATGCCTTCCATGTTCTCTTGTTCTTTTTTTCCCAGCTCAGACTCGGTGATGCAAGTTGCAAAATTCACCACTCCGAAGGGGGCTTCAGCAGCCGCTCCCGCAAGACTTAAGGCTGTGAATGTTGAAAGAAATAAATGACGCATAAACTCTCTCCTTAAAAAATGTTAAAATTGTCCGCCCATCGCGAAGAAGAACTTTTGCCACTTCCCGTTGTGCCTGTCCGCTCGGACTAATGGCGCTCCCCAACCAAACATGATCGGGTTGCGGTTTCCTATATCGATCCTGACCCCTCCACCAGCGGTGGGTCGGATGTCGTGCAATTGGAACGTCCCTAATGTTACCGTACCTACATCAAAAAAGGCAAAGACATCCAGCATCTTAAAAATTTCTTGATTGATCTCAAGGGAGAGCATGCCGGAGGAAATGCCTCCTTGGGGGGTACTGGTATTGTGTTCATTGCCGGCGCCGTCTTGGATCTGGAC
The DNA here is from genome assembly GCA_964355615.1 of uncultured bacterium. GTDB lineage: Bacteria > Chlamydiota > Chlamydiia > Chlamydiales > SM23-39 > CAIVVG01. Next base: position 1,017 of record CAYHED010000037.1, on the reverse strand, counting down.
GACGGGGCCGAGGAGGAAGGGTTTGTAGGCGCGGACCGTGGTTTCTCCGCCCAGCATCAATCTTTCGCTATAGGGGACGGTCTGTACAGAAGTTTTTCCAAAGGGGACAATGAAGCGGAAATCGCCCCGGAGGCGGAAGGTGGCCTTGGTCCAGAGGGGGAAGTAGAGGGAGTTGAGGTAGCTGAATTTCACAAAGTCATAGCTACCGCCGATCCCTGCCACTTCGGTCTCGAAGTAGGATCTCCAGCCGCGGTGGGGCTTGTAGGCGTTGTCTGTCGAATCGTAGTTGATGTTGCCGCTGAAGGCAGAGACGAGGCCATCTTGGTCGAGGAGGTTTTTCTGCTGCCTTACAGAATCGGAGGCTCTTTGCGAGTTATCGTAAGGGTCTATGTAGAGGTTGTCTTTGGCGTGGCGGAGTCTTTGGCGCATGCCCGCAGCCCAGAAGTTGGAGAGGGGGTAGCTCGCTGTGACCGAGCCGCCGTAGGTAATGACGTTGGTGTCGTTTTGGAGCTGGCTGCCCGTACGGCTCAATTCTACCCCAAAGCGCCAGAGGGAGTCGAAGAAGTAGGGCTGCATCCAGGAGACGAGGACGTTATTTTGAGATTGGCCGAGGGTGCCGCGCAGGTGGAGGAATTCTCCGCCGCCGCGGAAACGGGAGCCGCATCCTTTGGCGGGGGTGTAAAACCCAGCGATGTTAAAATTCTGCTCAGTGAGGTCTAAGCCGCCGTAGACATCATCGGTCGAGCTAAAGCCCATGAAGAGGCTTGCGCTTCCCGTCGATTTTTCTTCCACTTCGATATAAACATCGCGGTAATTTTCTCCGAGGTTCTCATCGTCGGAACTTCTCACTGCATAGACGTTGACCGATTTGAAGTAACCCACAGCCTCTAAGCGCTGCTGGGTTGCTTTGAGTTTGCGCGCGTCAAAGGTCTCCCCAGGAACTAGGAGGGATTCGCGCAGAATAACGCTGGATTGGGTCGAGCAGTTGCCAAAGACGTGGATGATCCCCACTTTGTA
>CAYHED010000036.1:0-11359 GCA_964355615.1 uncultured bacterium | reverse complement strand
TTCTTTTGGCTTTGACAGGGAAGGGGACCCCTCTCGGGGCGCTCAAGGTGGGCTCTGTCGAAATCCGGGCATTTGGCCCGACGACTCCTCCTTTGAGCGATCCCACCCACTTTGGCATTCAAAGGCGCTTTGATGAGGAACCCCTCCAGAGTTGGAGCTCGGTCTTCGCAATCCCTGAAGTGTGGTTCCAAATCGAACACCAGATCGGGGACAAAGAATGTTCCCTCCAGTTTCGGTTTTTGGGATTGGAGGCGGAAAAACCGCTCTTTATGGCCTTTTACATCAAAGCGGATAGCGCTCTCATCGGGGCCCAAGTCTATAAACCAAAAAGTTTAAACCGCTATCAGGGGACGGCTCAAACTTTTGAGTTTGGGGACGCTATCTTGAAAATTGACAGGCCTTTAAAGGCGCAGCTGATTCCTCTTGCGGGTGAGGGGGGCTTTTGGAATACCGATTTCCTTCTCGCTTTTGAGATTCAAACAGCTGAGGCTCAGTGTGTTTTTACTCTATTGCAAAAATAGCCGCAGATCACCCATAATAGGTTGCCAGGGAGGACCCCAGTGTCTGTTGTAAAGTCTTTTTTGATTGGATTTTTGGTGGTGTTTGCTGTGATCGCCGCCGTAGGCTGGTATCGGAAACCCGTTACCAAGGTCGCCGCATTAGAACTGGTTCAAGAAATTTCTTTAGCTCCCGCCCCCATTCGGTCAGCCCCTCCTCTTAAAGTCGCACCGGAACCAAAAGCCTCGATCCAAGAAAATCTCCCCGACGCAGATCGGATCGGACAGCTCTTTGCCCTCGATTCTTCAAAGCTCCCTATTGTAGAAACGGTCTCTTACACAAGCCGCACTCCTTGGATGCAGGGGCGCCCCGCCTGGATTGCAGACTACGCGACTTATTACGCGACCTCCCGCCACTTTATCGCAAGGAGCCTCAATCGAAAGGCCGATTATTTTACCCAAAAAGTGGCTCCTGGCGACAAGTTCAACGTTTTTAAACGGGATAAAAATTTCCAGTTCCACCTTCTGATCGATATTTCCCGCTGCCGGATGTGGTTTTATTACCTCGACCTCGATCTCAATGAACGGGTTCTCTTAAAGACCTATAAAGTGGGCTTAGGCCGCTTAGATGCGAGCCGTAAATCGGGCTCGTTGACCCCTCTTGGGAAATATGCTCTCGGTGGCAAAGTCGCCATCTACAAGCCGGGAACCATGGGATTTTTCCAAGATCAGCGAATCGAGATGATTCGGGTCTTTGGAACCCGCTGGATCCCCTTTGAAAGCGAAGTCGAAGGGTGCTCAGAGCCAGCAAAGGGGCTTGGGCTTCACGGATCTCCTTGGGTCTTTGATGCACAGGGCGGGCAGCTCGTTGAGGATAAGTCCAAGCTCGGCAAGTACGATAGCGACGGATGTGTCCGCCTTGCTTCTGAAGATATGGAAGAGATCTTTTCAATCATCTTGACCAAACCGACCATAGTGGAATTGGTGCACGATTACCGCGAGGCTATGTGACAGTACTCGCCCACGAAAAGCCGATTCAAGAAGTAGAAAAGATGCTTGCGCAGCTCAAAGAGCAAAACAAGGGGAATCCTTTGTGGACTCAAGAAGAGCTGGTAAAAGTGGAAAAAAAACTCGAGCAGGTCAAGAAAAATGTCTATGGGGAACTGAAACCTTGGGACCGGGTCTCTATCTGTCGCCATCCACAAAGACCTCACGCGATTGACTACATCCAAAATATCGCCGAAGAGTTCGTGGAACTCTTTGGAGACCGGACGTTTCAAGATGACCACTCCATCATTGCAGGTCTTGCCAAGATTGGCGGTCAAAAGTTTGTTGTCATTGGCCAAGAAAAGGGAAATGATACAGAGAGCCGCATCTACCGCAATTTTGGAATGACCCACCCGGAAGGGTATCGGAAAGCGCTCCGTTGCATGGAGCTCGCAGCCAAATTCAGTCTCCCTGTCATCACCCTTCTCGATACTCCAGGCGCCTATCCGGGACTGACCGCTGAAGAGCGGGGCCAAGGTTGGGCGATCGCCCACAACCTTTGGGAAATGGCCCGTCTGCCGACCCCGATCATCGTCATCCTCATCGGCGAGGGGTGCTCGGGAGGCGCCCTCGGCGTTGGCATCGGCGATGCGATTGGGATGTTGGAGCACGCCTACTACTCGGTGATCTCTCCTGAAGGGTGTGCCTCGATCTTGTGGAAAGATCCGAGCAAAAATGGGGTGGCCGCAGCTGTGTTAAAAATGCATGTCGAGGACCTCCTCGAGATGGGCATTGTCGATCAGATGATCCCCGAACCACAGGGAGGCGCTCATAAAAACCCTTCTGTGGTTTACCAAAATATAAAAACCTTCATCCAAGAGCAGTGGGAGCAATTGAAAACAGTTCCTTTAGACCGCCTCCTGGAGAACCGATACCAAAAATTCCGCAAAATGGGCACTGTGGCAACGCAATGAAATTACTGATTCTCGCGGCATTGAAAAATGCGAGGCATCTGACTCTTGCTATCTTGACTGTGATCACCCTTCTTTTCCTCACTATCGCCAGTCAGTGTGAGATGTTCGCCGTAGGGCTTATGGCCAATTCGGGTTCCGATTTTTTCACCCTCTTTAGCCCGGACGGGAAAAAAGTGAAAAATAAGATTTCGTTTGAAGAGGTGGAGCACAGGTGGTCCCTCATCGATCAAAACGGGGATGGAGTGATCTCTAAAAAAGACGCCACCTCTTACATCGCTTCGAAAAAAGGGACGAACCCTTTAGGTTGGGTGATGAATCAAGTCTCCGATCGATTCGATTTTGATCGGAATTTTAACCTTCTGATCTCCGTCTTGGTCTCGGTGGCCCTTTTTAAGGCGGTCTCTCTTTTTGCAGCCCGCTACACGACCCAACTCCTCTCCATCCGAGTGACTCGCGACCTGCGCCAACAATACTTTGAACATATCCAGTCTCTCCCCTTGAGCTTTTACCAAGAGCAAAATCTCGGCAGCCTCTCTTCCCGCGCCGTCGGAGACGCAGGACAAATTGCCTCTTCGCTCAACTCCTGTTTGACGACCTATTTGCAAACCCCGTTTGTTATTTTATCGACCCTATTTCTCTGCTTCCGCCTCTCTTGGCAGCTCTCTTTGATCATCTTTTTTGGCCTGCCCCTCATCGTCTTGCCCGTCGTGTTCCTCACACGCCGCGTAAAGCGGATCTCCAAACAACTCCAAAAAAACCAAGAGACCTTCACATCCGTTCTCCTCGACTTCCTCGCAGGGATCCAAACCGTTAAGATTTTTTCGATGGAGTCCTTTTCTCTCCGCAAGTACAAAGAACAAAACGATCAGATGGCCCTCCTCGAGAGTAAAAGCGCCAAGTATGGCCTCCTCACCCGCCCCGTTCTCCACCTGATCGCCACCGTCTGCTTGGCCATTGTGATCCTCTTTGGCCTCTACTCCCTCCACATGACGATTGGCGAGCTTCTCATGTTTTGCGGCCTTCTCCACATGTTTTACGAACCGGTGAAAAAATTTGCCGAAGAGAACTCCAATATCCAAAAAGGGGTCGTCGCCGCCGAACGGATGTTTGAAGTGCTCCACCTCAAGCCCCAGATCTCCGATCGAGAAGGAGCCATCCAGGTCCAAGGATTTAAGAATCTGATCGAATTTGATCACGTCTGGTTTAAATACAAAGATGAGTGGGTCCTCAAAGACCTCTCCTTTACGATCCAACGGGGAGAAGTCGTCGCCATCGTCGGAGCGACCGGCGCAGGAAAATCGACCATCGTCCAGCTTCTTCCCCGCCTCTACGAAGTGCAGCGCGGAGAGATCCGCATCGACGGCGTCCCCCTCAACGCAGTGACCCAAAAATCGCTCCGCGACCAGATCGCCTTCGTCCCCCAGCGCCCCTTCCTCTTCTTTGACACCGTCGCCGAAAACATCTCGTTTGGCCACAACTTCACCCGCGAAGAGATTGTCGATGCAGCACAAAAAGCCTATGCCCACGAGTTCATTGTCGATCTGCCCAAGCAATATGACACGCTACTGGCTGAAATGGGCAAAACCCTCTCCGGCGGCCAACAACAGCGGCTCGCCATTGCCCGCGCCCTTGTGAAAAAAGCCCCCATCCTCATCCTGGATGAAGCGACCTCCTCATTGGATGCCATCTCTGAAAATCGGATTAAAACTGCGATGCGCGACCTACAAGGGGATGTAACGCAAATTCTGATTGCCCACCGCCTCTCGACGATCGAGCATGCTGACAAGATTATTTTCTTAGATAAAGGGCATAAAATAGGAGAGGGGACACTTCCCGAACTCCTCGAGACGTGCCCCCCCTTCCGCCTCCTCTGGGAAGCCTACCACTACTCCAACGTCCTACTCTGAGTCTGAGTCGATCGCCGCATAGGGATTCCCGCAGCAGCTAAAGCATTGGTGAAACAAATCTTTGATGCGCCCGATCAGGAGCGTGAGGCTGATAAAGCAGCCGGTTAGGGAATTGGCTATTTCATACCCAAATCCTCTTTCTTGAATTCTGTTCATATATTATGTCCTGTTTTATTAATGTAAATAACGTATATTGTAATAAAAACGACATTAACTTGTCAACAAAATCCGGTCTGACATGGAAAAAATAGACTTGACAAGGAACTCAAAAATCGTTTATGAGATTCCCTCAAATCATTATTTGTGGCTTTGAATGGATCAAAAATCTCTCTCCCCTTTCCACACTGAACTCCTCGGGTTCATTCAACAAGACGTAATTCGGCAAGGGGAGGAGTTAGGAGTGAGCGCAGCTTTAGATCAGTTGCAGCAGACACTCCGCCAGGCGCTCTCTCCCAGCTCCACCGACCAACCCCTCCCTCTCGCAGAAATCATAGGGAACTACCACTACCTCTTTGGGGAGCGGGGACAAGAGCATATTGAGCAGCGGCTCATGAGCTCATTTTCGCCCAAAGAATTCGCCTCCTTGGGGCTCAGTGCCTATTTCCCCCGCATTGCTAGAGGCTTGCCCCGCTTGTACAATCGAGACCAGATCTCTCAGTCTCACATCAAAAAGAACTTTTCCCACCTCCCCACGCTGAAAAAATTAGCGGTAGATCCGGCGATTTTTAGCCTCTACCACAAGGTAGCGGTGAAGGGGAGGATGGCGCTCTTTGGCTGGGTGATGAACGATGGGCTGGGCGATTACGTCGCCCTCTGGGAAATCGCCCAGTTACTGAAAAAACGGTTTCCCCAGCTCGACCTCCACCTCGTTGCCCTCATCAGCGCTCATGTATGTAACCAAGTGGAGCGAGAAGCCCCCTTTTCTGTCCACTTGATCCCCTATGAGAAAGCGGCAAAAATCGATCTGATCCCAGAAAAAGTTCTCTCCATTCTCCGCTCGTGTGATTTCATTCTCCAAACGCCCACCTTTTATCTCCACACAGAAGAGTTGATTGGCAAACTGCAGCCCGCTCCCCACATCGAGTGTTTAGGGGAGTATGGCTTTTTGGAATCGAGCTGGTTTCATCCCCGCACAGGAAACCGCTCCTTAGGGCTCCATTTTTTAGAAAAGGGGCTTTTGACAAGGCCCATTTCAGAACCTGAACTGAAAAATAGGGAACTCCTCGATCTCCTTTTTAAAACAGAGTCTCCAGGACCTGTGGAATTCGAAGAATACTTCCAGCAGCACCATTTTTACCTCAGCTACTTAGCAACCCCAACTGGCGGAGCCGTCTATCTCCACGCCCTCTTAAAACTCCATGAGCGCGATGAGAAAACCATTGACCTCTGTAGCCCCAACATCCATTGGTTCTTGGGCTATGCAAAGCAGCAAAACGAGCTAGGGCGCCCCCTGATTGAAGGATCCTTTGCCGTCAAACAGATCGAGATCTATGTGTATGGCAAGCGGTGCGTTATTCCCATCAGCGAAAAGGGGAAGCGGCTCCGGTTTCTTTGCCCCGAAACACTCTCCGCTGCCGATTTCCGGCGCCTCCTCTCGCTGAGCGGAGAGTTTGTGGGGGTGCGCGGCAACCAATCCCTATCTGAGGCGATTTCAGCTAACAAAGCCTTTTTCTACGATGGGCGCGAACATGCCCGTTATTTTTTCAAAGACCTCCTCTCCGTTGCGCAAAACCGCATAAGCGCTCACCGAGGGACCGTCGCCTGCTTTCAGGGGATGGCGGAAGCCTTTTTACACAACCTCCCCCCGCAGACCGACACCTGGGTCGATGAGACCCATTTCCAAGAACCAGAAGAGTGGATAGAGACCGCTTTGAATATTGGCCTGAGCCTCCAAAATCCCGACACGATTGCCGGTTACAAGAAACTGAACCGGATCCTCAAAGAAGAGTATTCAGCCAATGAGTACATTTGCCACCTGGTCCAAAGGGCCTTTTGCCATAAAGAACGCCCCCACCTAGCCGAATGGGAAAAAGAGCAAATGGACCGATTTGGAGAAGGGGAGATCCGGCTTACTGAACTGGTGGAGAGGATTAGAAGGGGTGTGTGAAGGGGGGTAAAAAAAATAACCACAGAGTCACAGAGAAAGAAGAGGTAGCACAGAGGAGAAAAATCTCTTTTTTGCGAGAGCAAAAAAGAGAACTTCCTGCCGCAAACGCGGCAAGAGCAAATAGGCTGAGGCCTATGGGGCCGGAGCCTGTGGCTTTAGCACTCAAGAGAGGTTTCTATTTATGACTCAACTAACTACAAATAAGGTGGTTAACAAAACGTATTGCTGTGTATATGTGACTTTGTTACAATTTGGGGGAAAGGATGCTGTGTGATGGCCAATAAAAACGGGTCAGAGTGGATTCAGGATATTCTTGGTGAGGTGCGTAGGCATGTGGAGACCAGAAATTACAGAATTACAAATCATGCCCAAGAGAGGCAAGAACAGTATAAGATTACTCTCCCGAATTTGCTCTATGTTTTGTCGAATGGGTACCATGAAAAAGACAAAACACTCTTTAGTAACGAATTCCAGGCGTGGAAGTATGCAATTAGAGGCAAGACGATAGGTAGTTCAGAAGAACTCCGTATTATCGTTGCATTTGAAAATGAAATGGCTGTATTAACAATTGTTCGGCTCAAGGCGAAGTGATGAAAAACACAAAAAAAGAAACTCTTATTTATAAAGGGCTTGGGTTTCCCATCAAATTGATCGATGTCCCCATGAAAAAAATGTTTGGAGATTGGGTGATGGACATCGATATGACGGAGCTCCAAATCGTGGCTCTGAGGGCTTTAGTGTACAAGCCATCGCGGTTCACAAAGGAAGAGCTGAAGTTCGTGAGAGAATTTTTGGGTCTGACGACCTCAGAGTTTGGGAAAATTTTTGGTGTGAAGCATAGTGCCGTAGTTTACTGGGAAAATGGGAAAAGGAATGTGAGCCCCTCCACAGAGTTTTGTATTCGGCTCTATGTCCTCAATCATCTGCGTGTAAAAGACAAAGAGTTCAGAAACCTCTTCAACAAAGTCAGCATCGAAAAGCTATCTGAGGAAGTGGGCAAGCAGCCGTTTGCCATGGAGATTGATGCCTCAGAAGAGTTGAAAATCGCGCTTTAATCCGTTAATCCAGTAATCGATGGGGGTGTCTTAAGACGAGACCCTCTTTTCTGATGGTGTGGTTAGAAACTCGCTTATTGCCGCTATGGAGCCCGGTTAAGTGGGGATCCCAGCGGACGAGCGGGAGCTGGAACTTGTGAGAGATAGCGTCATAGAGGGCTTTGCGAGTGGGGTGGTCGTCATCGGCGAGATTGAAGACCCCTTCTAGATGGTGGCGCATGGCGTAATCGATCGCGCCCACGCAGTCGGTCTTGTGGATCATATTGGTGTACTGCTCTCCGGAACCGGGCATCAGGTGCCCCTCACAGTGCTGCACTCTCTTTGATAATTCCCGACCGGGGCCATAGATTTCCGCAAGGCGAAAAGCGCATACCGTCCAGCCGAGCTCATTCAAGGAGAGGTAGGTGTTTTCCGTCTCGATCAAGATCTTGGCTTGGTCGCTTTTGGCGCGAAGTTCGCTCTGCTCATCGACCCAAAGACCTTTATAATCTCCGTACACGGAGGTGCTGCCGAGATAGATGAGTTGTCTTGGCATCTCCATCTCGAGCGCCAAGTGGCGAAATAGCTTGGCTGTCTGCAAATAGGCTGCCTCATACTGTTCGGGGCAGTCGGCAGCAATGGAGACGAGCAGCGTATCGTTCGCCGCGATCAGGGAAACGAGCGTCTCCTCATCATCTCCCTTAAAAATAAGGCTTTTTTGCGCCACTTGCGACAGTTCGGATAGTCTCTCTGGAGCGCGAGTCGTCGCTGTGACAAAGTGCCCTTTTTTATGCCAGAGAGCGGCCGCTTCCATGCCGATGTAACCACAACCGAGTATCGCAATAGGAGAGTTGACCACTTAAGCTCCCTCTAACAGCCCTAAGCTGATGAATGTTTGTTTGAGATTGGCATTTTCTTTTTTGTCCAATGCGCCTTGCTCTTTGAGCCAGCTCACGTAGTCGCGGGGGATTTCAGAGAGCGGCTTGCCGGAGTGTTTGCCAAAAGGCATCCGAACGATACCCGGAGTCTCGGAGAGGAGATCGAGGATCTTTTTCATCGACAGGTCATCGACCATCCGACTAAAGATTTGGTAGAGGACCATCACGTCATCGAGCGCGCGGTGGGCGCTATTGACTGCGATCCCATAGGTCTCTCGCAAAAATTGGAGATTGTGCTTAGGTAGATCGCGCCTGTATTTGCGCGCCCACTTGAGGGAGTCCAAAAAGTTCCATTTAGGTACCGGCATGCCGGCCCGCTCAAATTCAGCCGCCATGAACGGCTGATCAAAGCTGTCGTTATTGTGTGCGATCAGGACGGTCTCCCCCTCACAGAATGCGATGAACATCTTCAGCGCCTCGCCGATTTTAGGAGCGCCCTTGACCATCTCGTCCGTAATGTGCGTAATGGCAGTTGCTTCAGGAGGGATGAGGCATTCGGGGTCGACGAATGTGCAGAACGTTCTATTTTGCTCTGGATCGAAAGCGGCGATCTCGACGATCCGATCTTTGCCGATCTTGATCCCGGTCGTCTCTGTGTCGTAATAGATAGGTCTCTTTGACATAAGCATCTATCAAAACGAATCTTGTCTTTTTTCTCAATCTAAAAATAGGAATCTCTGACCCTTAAAAATACCTGAATCGCTATCGCAGTGACGATGCACACAGCCAAACCTTGAAGAGGTTTCGCGGCGAAGTTAACAACTGCACTACCTACGAGAAAGACTGAGCTAGCCACTAGTGCTATGCCGGCGATTGGCCCCACAAAATCTAGGAAGTCCCTTATCATCACTTTCATATTTCGGCCATTGAAGCTACGTGAGTGTGAAGGGTTGTTTACAGGAGCATTTGGCTGGGAAGAGGGGACTCTTGGTATTGACATGCTTTTTTCCTTGGTGAGAGGGTTTGTATGGAGGAAATTCTACCCTTAAGAGCTCGTAATAATCAATGTCTGTAAAGTTTAAACAGCAGACCCCGTCTCTGATTTCTTGCTCTACGTGATTTGTGATGTGAAAGGAGTAGGCGGAGGCCTTTAGGAGGTCGAGCCGCTTGATTTTAAGAAAATTGATCAGAACAGAGGAGTCAAGAGCGGCATTAGTCTTCATCAGAATCTGCAAGATTTAAAAGATCTTGGAAGGGGAGTTTGAGCAATCTACTCAACTCAATGAGGCGGCCGCGGGAGATCTCTTCCTGCCGGTAAGCTTCAATCGCTAAGGAAGAGATATATGCTCTTAGCTCTCTTTGAGGGGGGATGTTTTCTTGGGGGTCCTCCAGATCTAAAAGTCGCAGATAGTCTCTCCCCTGATTTTCTTTTGCGAGGAGTGTTTCTAGTTCGCTACTGGAGATACTGTAAAAAGCTGTCCAGGAACCTACCGTGGAAGTTGAGCAATTTATCCAACTCGTGTACACTCCCATCCATGCAAAATCTGGAAGAGCGGCTCAAGGCCTACTTTGGCTACAATGACTTTCGGCCTAACCAGAAGGGGATTGTCACTGCGTGTTTGGGGGGGAGGGACGTTGTGGCGGTGTTGCCGACGGGCGCGGGGAAGTCGATCTGCTACCAGCTGCCAGCTTTGCTTAATCCGGGCCTCACCGTCGTCATTTCCCCACTGATTTCTTTGATGCAAGATCAGGTCGTTAGCCTTGCGAAAAACGGCCTTTCGGCGGCCTTCCTCAACAGCAGTCTTCACCAGAGTGACATGGAGCATTTGATGAGCCACTTAGGCGAGCACAAGATGCTCTATGTGGCGCCGGAGCGATTTGCGAATGCGGACTTTTTGCAGCGGCTCGGCCAAGTGCCCATTTCCCTTTTTGCGATCGATGAGGCTCACTGTATTTCTCAATGGGGCCATTCCTTCAGGCCCGACTACCGGCAACTGTCGCTTCTCAAGAAGATTTTTCCTAAAACTCCTGTTATGGCCTTGACGGCTACCGCTACGAAAGAGGTGGAAGCCGACATCGTCTCTCAATTGGCCATGAAAGATCCCTACATGGTGCGAGCGAGCTTCGACCGCCCCAACTTGACCTTTCGGATTTATCCTAAGGAGAAGGTGGAAAAGCAGGTGTTGAAGTTCTTGGCAAAACATCCGAACGAATCGGGTATTTTCTATGGGGCGACTCGCAATGGGGTGGAGCAAATTCATAGCGTGCTGCTGAAAAATGGGTTTAAAGCGGGAAAGTACCACGCGGGGCTGTCCGATTCTGAACGGAGCCGCGCTCAGCACGACTTTATTTATGGGGAGACGCCTCTCATGGCAGCGACGGTGGCGTTTGGGATGGGGATTCACAAGCCAGACATCCGGTTCATCGTCCACCTAGATATGCCTCGTTCCATTGAGCAGTATTACCAAGAGGTGGGTCGCGCGGGGAGAGATGGGCTCCCCTCGGAGTGCATGATGCTCTATTCGGCCCAAGAATTTCGGATCTACGACCTATTTCTCAAAGAGGTCGCCGATGAGACGGTCCGCCGGATGACGAAAGCAAAGACGGAAAAGATCTATTCCTTTTGCCAGTCTGCGGCCTGTAGGAGAAAAGAGCTTCTTCGCTATTTTGGGGAGAACTATGAAGCGGCTACCTGCGAGGGGTGCGATCAGTGTTTGGACGATACCGATCTGGTTGACATGGGCTTGGCTGCGCAAAAAATCCTCTCTTGTGTCTATCGCTTGGAGGAGAAATATGGGGCCAAGCACCTCATAGACGTTTTGCGCGGGGTCAAGTCCAAGGCCATTTTCGACAAAGGGCATGATCGGTTGTCCACCTTCAACTTGATGCCCGAGTACTCGGAAGGGGACTTGCGGGACACGGTTTTCGCGCTCATTCAAAAGGGGTTCTTGGAGAGGACGGAAGGGGAGTACCCG
>CAYHED010000035.1:0-11402 GCA_964355615.1 uncultured bacterium | reverse complement strand
CTCGGTGAGCAGCTGCGTAAAGACGCTGTCAGCCCCTCCCGCCATGTAGTCCCAGTATTTGCTCAAGCCCTCCTCACTCATCTGAGTACTGTCGCGCGTCTCGGTAGAGAGCATCCCCATTTTCAGAATCGACGCCGTTCGCTCAAATAATTCCTTGTCAGAATCAGCCCCTGTGAGAGCCGCTGTCAGAGCCCGAGCCCCTTTTGCATAGGCCGCTTCCGCCAGCCCGTCCATCTGGTAGCGGACCCGCCCCGGCAGGATCTCGAGAGGCTTCATGCCCTCCAAGAACTGGTCTAGCACCCCTTTCATTTCAGGGGCTTTTTCAATCATCTTTTCTTTCAGCGCAGGAATCGACAGCTGGAAAAACTCTTCCGTCCGCTCAAAAGGAGTCGCCTCGCCAGGGAAGAAAGTTCTAAACAACTGCCCCAACTTCATCCGCTCAAAGTCGTCCTCAGTCGACGGCGCCAGCACCGAAGTCAGATCGAGGAAAGAGATCATCTCGTGGAGATCGTAAATCGTTTTACTCTTGTCCATCCGGATCGTCACTTTGTCATAGAGATTCGGCACATCATCCGCAGCGCCAACCGAGATCGTTCCCAACCCCGCCAAGTGCAGCTCATCGCTCGTTACAATCTCGCCCACCCAAGACATCCCATGAGAGACATTCACCCCCTCCACATGAGACCCCGTCAGAGACAAAATCTCTCTCGCCTCCTTCGTGTTCCAGCCCCTCGCCTCCCGCATCGCCGTATCTAACTTATCCCTAAACGCGTGATTGACCTTGAACTCCAGCTCAAATACTTCCTGCCCATCAATCTCACGCACTCTAAAAGTAAGGTTATCCCCCTTTACCAGCGCCTGCCCAAAACCATGCACATGCGCCCCAAAGTCGTACTCCTTCCCATTCGCATCGGTCAAAATCACCCGCTTCGCCTCAGCCTCACCCTGTAAATCATTCAAAGGATGCTCAATCAACCCCCGAACACGCCGCCCATTCAACGCCCTCTCAAGCAACGTTTTGTACTTGTCCATCTTGAACAAAAAGTCCCGCCGCTCAATCAAACGGACATACCCATGAGCCCGGTGAATCTGGATCCCCGCCATCGCGATCTTGGCCGCAGCCTCCAAATAGTTCCCCTCGCCAATCTCTTTTTTCGCGCCATACAAACTGATCGCAGCCTGCACCAACGTGAAGACCAAAAGTGCCTCTAACGAACCCGTGACCATAAAACTCAGGTAGAGCAAGTTCCCCAACGTATGGAGCGCCTTTTCCCCCGCCTCCGAGTACTCCCCCTGCAAGATCAAAGCACACGTCCTCCAAGCATTCTGCAACCCATCGGCCCCCGTCGTGATGAACAGACCCGTTGTAAAGTGGAAAAACGTCCCCGCAACCGCAATGGCAGCCAACGTCGCCTGTGCAAGCGAGAGACTCATCTCCTTCCACTTCCCCCCTCGCTCCTCCGTCAGAGCCTGGCTCAGGTGGGAGACCCCACGGACCGACCCCATCCCCACCGAGAGCACCGCTCCCGCAGGGCGGTAGAGCCCGATGAAGGGGAGAGCGATGAGAGCGACCCTCTTGGCCTGCTGCCCAAGAGCCTCCGTATCAAGCTCAAATTCCCGATGGTAAATATTTGGTAAAAATAATGTGTGCTTAAAATAGTTAATATAATTCATGGTGCACGGATTATAACATTGGCTCTGCAATTACAATCAACCAGTAAAATTAATTTAACTATTGAACTAAATATAAGAATAGAGTAAAATCAGTAGCAAAAACTTAAAAGAGGACTGATTTATGGCAGCTGCCGGACCTAGAGACTTTCGTGTAGAGAATATGAGAAAACTGTTTGAGTGCCCTGTCGATCTCACCCCCTATACCAAGGCCAACCCCCCGGTTTCTCTGACAAACACAGTGGATGGGCGCGTACAGTTTGTCTGTAGGCATACAGTTGGTAAAGCCGTTGTCGCGAGACTGGAAAGGGCTTGTCCCCTCTGCCGCGCCAGTTTTACAGGTTACGTCGAGAATTTAGCATTGCTGCAGGTAGTCAATGAGTTTTTTGGGCATGTAGAGCAGCCTCCGGTCGAGCTCCCCACCGCCTCAGCCGAAGTCCCCGTTGCGGCATGCTCCGCTATCGCCTCCATCCCGTTTCCCGGCGAAAGGGCCCATTTTGAGCTATTTAGAGGATGGGAGCAGCCATCGGAAGGTTGTAGGCCGTTAGTCAGACACATGGAATTTAAAAGACTGAATCCAAATGCTACCTTTTCTGGGTTCAATGTCTGTGGATATGAAGGTGGGAAGATTGGTATATCTCTTCAGTGGAACAAGGATTTAGCACGGCAAATGAAAGACTATTTCTTGCGCTGTGGAATCGAACTAGGCTCTTGCGAAGCCGAAATGTGTTTCGAGTTCTTCTCATCCCCACGACATGTAGACACGGTATTTCAGATCTTAGCCCTCCACAACCATATCCCTGAGCCCCACTTCACCTTCATCCGGAACCTCGTCAGAGAAAAAGATTGGAGAAGGGTGCCTTCCTAGAATTCTCGGCGTATTTTTTCGTTTGAATTAAATATAAAATAGAGTAGAGTGGCTGCCAAAAACTTCAAAGAGGACTGATTTATGGCAGCAGCTGGACCCGCAGAATCTAGTAAAACGAGAGACCTTTGGCTGAGGAGCCTTGAGATACAATTCCGAGACAGTGTCACTGGCCCTTATACAGAAAAGTTCCCGGCTGTCTCTTTGATTAAGATTGAGGGTGAACAGGTGTCGCCCAGTTGCGATCACATTGTCAGTAAAGCCGTTGCTGAAGTCATGAAAATTGCGGGGAGTTGCTGTCCTACCTGTCAACGCCCTTTTACACATTTCGTCGAAAATCCAATAGTAACTCGGCTATCCATCGAGTTTTCTGATATTATAAAGCGTGCCCCGATCCCCGTTATTCCGGACTACGGTATCGCCGCGATCCCATTTCCTGGTGAAAGGGCCCATTTTGAGCTACGTAGAGCATGGGGGCCTGTGGAAAGTACTGCTTGGCCGTTAGTCAGACAAATGGGATTTAAAGCACGGAATCCCAATGCTACTTTTTCTGAGTTCAGGGTCTCCGGATATAAAGATGGGAAACTTAATCTCTCTCTTTATTGGAAGAAGGATCTAACAGAGCAAATAGAAGACTACTTCTCGAGCTGCGGAATCATAATAAGCATTACTGATACTCCCGTACATTACAAGGACTTCGCACCCCCACGACCCCTAGACACGATATTTCACATCTTATCTCTTCACAATCAGATCCCTGAGCCTCACCTCGCGTTGATACAGAAACTCGTCATAGCAAGGGACTGGAGACTCGTGCCTTCCTAGAATTCATCGACGGGGCCGAATAGCAGATGAGAGGTAGCGGCTGTTTCTGGGTCAATGCAATCTGCGAGCTGGACAACCCAAACAACCCGATGTTCGGCTCCCTCCATTAAGTTGCGCTCCCCAATATCGGTGTACTTCTTCGAGAGCAGGCGCAGCTCCCGCTTGTATTCCTGATATTCGCCCTCAGTGAGCCGGTAGGTATTCGCAATCCAGACGGGGGACATCTCCTCATCGACGTTTACAGGCTTTTGTCCAATCGCCGTTTCAAGCCGGTCGATTCCCGCGTGGCGCAGCCTCCCAATCACGCTATCCTTTAGGTCTTCTTTATTGTGCAATTTCCAAGCTCCATACGGATTCCGAAACGAAAACTCAATCCCTCCATCCTCAGCGACCTGGATCAAGCCATGCTCCGCCAGGAATGCGTAGTATTGGGGTGTGGAAGTCAGGTGGTACTTTTGGGCCATTCCGTCAAACCTAAGATGGCTGCGCGTCATGTGATAGAGAAACGACAGCACTTTGGGGTGGCTGGCCAAGATGGTTTCTTGAGCGAGCGAAAAGGTATAGGGCCGTTCTCTGTTCTCCTCCGCCGAGAGAGCTGTGAGAAATAGAAAAAGAATAGACATCTTAAACATGGGAAGCTCCATTGTAAAAATTTAAGAGTGGATGCTAACAGAAATTCCGAGTGTGAAAAAGAGCAAAGTGAAGTATACAAATCAACCTCTCGGGAAAATGAAAATAGTGGACGACTTTCTGCCCCCACCGAAAGATTTCATATTAAAACAAAGGGAGCCCCCGAAGAAGCTCCCCACGCTCAAGTGAGCTCAGTTCATACGGCTCCACTGCTCGTATAAGATAGCCTCTCTCATACACTCACGATACATTTCTACGCATTTGTCTCGTAACACTGGATCTGAAGGATGTGCTTTGCATTCGCGCGGTTGCATCATTCGACAATATTCGGCAGAGCTGGCAAAGATCAGTCTCTTATAGTTGATGGGGTCGTATGTAAATTTAGGCAATAATGTGTTACTTGATGAGTTTATTGGTGTAGTTGTGGACATAGCATTTCCTTTGTTTTGAGAATGTTATGTTCATCCAAAAAGAATGTTCTTTTTCACGCTCCCCACGCTAGTATGACCTAGATCGGGTAGTGAGGGTTTGACATGAGTCCTTTCAGCCCATTTTTTCATGGACACCCCTGGTGAACGGTCATGAGTATAGCCGGGCGGCGCGAAACGCGCAAGACCTGTGACATCAAGCCGTTCTATTTGTAAGAAAAACATGTCTATATTTCTTACAACGACTTCATCGGTTGCCCTGGAAAACAAGGGCTTGGAAGGGTATAATGCCCTCTAAAAAGCCAATAGCTTTTGCATAACGTGTTCACAGCTAATTTTTTTCAGTTTTCCGGCCGGATCTTGTGCTTCTAGTTGGGACCATTCAACTGGAGAGGCATTTCCCAACCAGGATGATTCTGTCTTCTTGATTTTGTTTCATAGATTCGTTTTAGCTCTGGGAGTCGTGCTGCCATAAATTCGGCTTGTTCTTGGCCTCGCAGAGGAAAGTGGTACAGATCGAGAAAGCTTAACAGAACTGGACAAATTTTTATACTCTTTTCTGTAGCTGCGCGATTGAGCAGGCTTTTGTAGTAGGGCTCGATCAACAAGACCTCGTAGCCTCTTTCTTGGGGCTCTAATTGGAGGACACTCTCCAGTGTGGATCTGATAGAGGGATCGAGCATGTAAATTTCGAAAGTATCCAGGTTGGTGTTCTTGCAACCATGTGCTTCGGCAGCGGAATGAAGGGCCAACGAGACCTTTTGGTTTAAGTCCGATTTTTGCAGCGCATTGAGAAGCTCTGTTTTATCGGAAAAGCCTGAACGGTAGGTCCTCATTTTGCATTTTTTTGTGAGGGTGTAGTGTTCTAACCAGCTTTCCAGAAGGAGGCGCGCTTTCTTAAAGAAGAACTTCTTGGCTGTCCTGACCCCCTCAGTCTGAAGAAGCCCTTTCGAGACCAAGATGCCGAAGACTCGTTGGACTAGCCCTACACTGACTCCAATTTCTTGGGCCACTTCTCTGAGAGAGAACCCCGGTTTCTTTACCCCCTCTCGAAGAAGCCAATCGAGAATGAGCGCCGATCTATCGGCATAGATGTTGCTCTCTGCGGGATCTTCATTGGAACTAACCAGAAATCGACCTTTCACTGCACTCTCCCAATGTTCACTAGAATACACTGTTCATTATTTAATGAACAGCTGGAACCGGTGAACAGTGACTAACCCCCTCATTAGGAACGAGCTTCGCAGAGGAAGTGGGCGTTTTTGTAGGCGTCGAAGCGGAGGGCGGAAAAGCTCTGTTTATGGGGGGAGGTGAGGTCTTCGAAGTCGTAGATGATTCGGAACGGGCCCTCGATCAGGAGGGGGGTGGGGCAGAGGTTGAACGCGATTTTTGCGTTATTGACGTTTTGTTTGAGCCGTGTGATGGCAACGAGGTCTTTAGAGGGGCCGCTGGCGATCGAGTGGGGGAGGAAGCTGGTGGAGGGCGATTTCCAAAGAAGGTCGTCGACGAAGGCCTCTCCCTTTTCATCTTCGACGAAGATGACGAGGGGCTCTTTTTTCTCAAAATGGAGGTGGGCCGTTTCAATGATCGCTTGGAGTTTGGCTGCGGCGTCGCGCACCTGAAAAAAGACAACTCTCGTATCCATTATTGCTCCGCAGGAGGGACCGTTGTGCCACAAGAGACGAGGAATTTAAAGGCCTGTTCATTGCTCATGGGGAGTTTTTGGATGTCTTTGTTCGGGATGAGGAGCAAGAAGCCCGATAAGGGGTGAGGCGCTGTGGGGACAAATACGGGGGAGAGCGGTTCAGAGACTTTTGCCTGGAACTCTTTGGCCATTTGTCCGGCTGCAAAGGCGACCCCTTTACAAGGGAGAGAGGTGAAGGGGATGAGGACGGGATAGTGAAACGCTTTGGGCCCTTCAGTGGCGAAAAAGGCGTTGAGGAGGTCTCGGCTGGTTTTGTAAACCGTTCTGACGATGGGGATTTGATCGAGGAGTCGGTTGGTGATGTGGAGGAGGTTTTTGCCGAAAAACCATCGGATGAGGGCGCCGAGCAGGAGGATGAGTCCCAATGTGATTACAAATGCGAAGAGGCGAGAGAGGACGAGCACGATACTTTGCGAAAAGTGGAGATCGAAGCGGTAGGTCATCGTATTGACAACCGATTTCACCACATTGACGAGGGGATCGGTGAAGAGATCAAAGAGGAAGACGACGATCATAAGAGTTAAGACGGCTGGCATCAAGAAGAGAAATCCGGTGATGAGGTATTTTTTCATGCGGGAGCTCCCGGTTGGATGACGCCGCAGGAGAGGACGTATTTGATCGCCTCTTCCGTGGAGATGTCTATTGAGATCAGTTCCGATCGGGGCAAGATCACTATGTAGCCGGTTGCCGGATTGGGGACCGTGGGGATAAATACAGAGACGAGGTCATGCCCCTGAAAGAAATCGGCCGTGACGAGCCCTACGCAGTAGGCGCCTGGATAGGGGAATGGGGCGAGGACTACTTGGCGAAAGGGGGTTTTATTTTCTCCAAAAAGAGAGTGGATCAGCTCTTTGGAGGTCTTGTAAATCTTATTGACAAACGGGATGTGGTGGAGGAATTTGTCAGCGAGGTAGAGGATTTGAGAGAAGAAAAATCTCCGAGTGACAAATCCAATTAGAAGGGCGGCTAAGAAGAGAAATACGACGACGAGGATTTGGCTTAGTCCCTTGGCTCCGGGCATCGAATTTCCCCAAATCAGGCGGAGGCCATCGGTAAACGGTTTGGTGAAAAGACCGACAATCAGGTGAATGAACCAAAAGGTAAACGCGAGCGGTAGCAGGGCGGCAAGACCCGTGATAAAACACTTCTTCATCTTGTCATTGTCGCGCTGAAGGGATTATTTCGCAACTCTCTAAAAAATGTGCAAGAAACTGTCACAGACTGACAGTTTCTTGCAGGATATTCTCTAGCGTAGGTTCTTTTTGGGAAAATTGATATAATCTGAACTATGGAAAAGTTGATTCGGGGGATCGTCGAGTTCAGAAAGGGGTTAACCCCGGAGAACCGAGCCCTTTTTGCTAAACTGGCTTTGGGGCAAAAGCCCGATGCCCTCTTTATCGCGTGCTCAGATAGCCGCGTGGTCCCCAACCTCTTCGCCTCGACGAACCCGGGCGATGTGTTTGTCTTGAGGAATGTGGGCAACTTAGTCCCTCCAGTGACTTCTCTTGAGGATCGGTGTGCGGCTGCGGCGATCGAGTTTGCCGTTCTGAACTTGAAGGTGGACGATATCGTGGTCTGTGGTCACTCCGAATGTGGGGCGATGCAGGCTCTTTTGCAAGGGGCTGCCGATCGGACTTGTTCTTGCTTTTCCTCTTGGTTGCAGTACGGCAAGGAGTCGCTCCGCAAGGTGAAGGAGGGGTTTGAGGTGACCCCCTCTTTGGCGGAGCACAATCAGCTCTCTCAGATCAATGTGCTCCAACAGATGGAGCATATCGCCACCTATCCGTTTGTTCAGGAGCGAGTGAAGGCGAAAAAGCTCCGCATTCAGGGGTGGTGGTTCGATATTGCGCAGGCTGACGTCTACTGCTATGAGCCGAGCTTCAATCGGTTCGTGCTGATCGATGAAGAAGAGGCTGCCCTCATTTTAGAAAGAGAGCAGAATAGGTAGGGTCATTCCAGTTTGAGAACCAGGTTTGGGTGAGCCGCGCGGAATTGCTCTATTGCAACGGGGGGGATGTTTGCGTGCTCACAAAGAAACAGTCTCTGGAGAGAAAGGGCTCTTAGATAAGCCAAGCCCCTCTCGGTAATCCGAGAGCACGTGGAAAGGTCTAGTATTTGTAAAGGAAGCGTACTTAAGTGAGCAAGCCCCGCATCAGTAATGTTCTCGCAATCGGTAATGCAATCCGAATCGCAAAGACATAGTATTTGAAGAGGGAGGGCACTTAAGTGAGCAAGTCCTGCATCGGTAATAGGCTCGCAATTGGAAAGATCTAGTATTTGAAGAGGAAGGGGGCTTAAGTGAGCAAGTCCTGTATCGGTAATGAGCTCGCAATCGGCAAGATCTAGCAGTTGAAGAGGGCAGTTACGTAAGTGAGCAAGCGCGGCATCGGTAATGCCTTTGCAACCGTAAAGACTTAATCTTTGAAGAGGACAGTTACGTAAGTGAGCAAGCCCCGCATCGGTAATGCGCTTGCAATGGGTAAGACTTAATCTTTGAAGAGGAAGGGTGCTTAAGTGAGCAAGTCCCGCATCGGTAATGTGCTTGCAATGGGTAAGATGTAGTTCTCGGAGACGGAGGGCGCTTAAGTGGGTAAGCCCCGCATCGGTAACCTTGCTGCAGTAGGAGAGATCTAGTTTTTGGAGAGGAAGGGCACTTAGGTGAGCGAGCCCCGCATCGGTAACGTCGCAGGAGGAAAGATTTAGTTCTTTGAGACGGAGGGCGCTTAAGTGGGCAAGCCCTGCATCGGTAATGCCCGAGCAATAGGAAAGATCTAGTTTTTGGAGGGAAAGAGTTCTTAAGTCGGAAAACTGGTCATTATTGAAAGAATGGAGCTTTAGAGATGTGAGCTTAGGAAATCTTGCTGGCATCTGTGACCAGAGGCGGCGGCTATCAAAAAACTCGGCTGGCAATAATGTGGTAACTTGATTATCTAAACTTGTTTGTGCCGCATCAATTTCCTCTTGAGGAAGGCGTGTACAGTTCAATAAACGTTCATACATATCTGGTTGTAGCGGATGTGTGGTCAGTCTTTGATTAAAGAGGGTTTGGATTTGTGCTAGGTTGAGGGGGATGCGCGGTTTTAGGTGTTTCTCACCGGGTCTTTCTAGACACCAATTTTTAAGGTCGCAGTCGTCCAAAAAGGATGCGATAGTGCCAAAGAGTTCATCGCAAAGTACCGAAGTTTTCGTATCTGTGCTCGCCCAGGCCTGAACGATTTTAAGCTCTGCGAATGGGTCTTGTCGTTTGGATAAAGCTGCGCTAGCCGCGGCCATGTAATTTCCATTGGCTCTGCAGCAAAATGAAGTTGACTGCTTCGAGCTGGACTTCGATGGGCTGGCCGGCGGCGAAGGTTTTGCCGGTGCGCGATCCTCTAAAGTTCATACGAGTGGGGCTGAATTCGTAAAAGTCGCCGCCGATTTGGGAGACGTGGATGGAGCCTTCGAGGGCAAAGGCGGGCACTTCGAAGAAGATGGCAAACGGTTTGACTTTGGTGATGACGGCTGGGTAAACGCGCCCGGTGTCTAGATCGTGCTGGGTTTTTGCGAGGCGCAGTTTTTTCAGCATCACGACGGAGCTTTCTGCTTTAAAAGAGACGCGCTCTTTCTCGGAGCAGGCGGTGGAGACGGCTTCGACATTGGTCTCTTTGGGGAGTTCGTCGAAGAGGAGCCGTTGGATGATGAGGTCGGTGTAGCGGCGGATGGGGCTGGTGAAGTGGCAGTAGTGCTCGAGGGCCAGTCCGTAGTGGCCCAAATTCTCGGGGGAGTAGGCGGCCAGTCTCATGCTGCGGATAAAGCTGACGGAGAGCTGTGGCAAGAGAGGGGAGCCTTTGGCATCGACGAACATTTTTTGGATATCGAAGCGGGCGGGGGTGCTGGGTAAATGGAATCCGAGGGAGCGGGCAAAGGCGTAAAAGTCTTTGAGCGATTCGGCGGCGGGCATCTCGTGGACGCGGTAGATGAGGGTTTTTCCTTGTGAGGCGAGGTGGATGGCGACGAGCTCGTTGGCTTTGAGCATGAACTCTTCGATCATTTGGTGGGTGATGTCGTATTCACTTCGCTGGATGCCGGTGGGGACGCCGTCAGCATTGACTTGGACGGAGTCGGAGGGCATGGAAAAGTCGATGCTGCCCCGTTCCATTCTCTTCTTCTTGAGGAGGTGGCAGAGTTCGACCATCCGCTCAAGGAGGGGGGCGTGGGGGCTTTTTTTCTTTTTCTCGAGGACTTCAAAGGCCTCTTCATAGGAAAATCGTTTTTGGCTCTTGATGCAGGTACGCTCGATCTGGTAGCCGACGAGGTCGCCGTTGGGATTGAACTCGGCAAAGACCGATTGGGTGAGCCGTTTTACGTTGGGTTTTAAGCTGCAGAGTTCATTGGAGAGCTCTTCGGGGAGCATGGGGACGCACTTGCCGGGAAAGTAGGTGGAGTTGCAGCGGCGAAAGGCTTCTTGGTCCAAAATACTGCCGGAGGGGACGTAGTAGGCTACGTCGGCGATATGGACGCCGAGCAAAAAGTGCCCTTGCTCATCTTTTGTAAGGGTGATCGCGTCGTCAAAGTCTTTGGCGGTGATGGGGTCGATAGTGACGCATTCCCAATCGGAAATATCGTACCGTTTCTTAGCTTCTTTGGGGTTGACTTTGGTTCCAAATACGCGCGCTTCTGCGATGGCCTCTTCAATAAAGGTAGAGGGGAGTTGGAATTCTTGGATGGCGGCCAAAATGTCGATCGATGGGTCGGAGATATTCCCGATCCGCTCGGAGAGTTCTCCCTCGACGAGGTCGGACTCATTGCTCCAGTTGACGATTTTGCAAATGATCCGGTCCCCTTCCTTGAGGGAGCCAGGGGGGGCTTTGACCCAGATGGGCTTGTCGGGGCCGAGGAGGGGGGAGTAGGCGGTGTAGTGGCGGCTCGACTCGGTGAGGACGGTCCCCGCGAGGTGGGTTCGGTTCCGTTTGAGGATGGCGACCACTTTCCCTTCGGGTCCCTTGGCGGACACAACGGGGTTGATCTCTACTTTGACTTCGTCGCCGTCAACGGCGTCATTCATGAATTGTTTGGGAACAAATACATCGGGTCCGTCGGGCTGGCCAATAAAGCCAAACCCTTTGGGGTGAACACTGATCGACCCTGTTACGAGGGAGCTTTTCTTTTTTTTCATCTCCTTACCATGATAGGGGATGTCTCCATAGTATACAAGCGGAATCCTTGGACAGTAAAGTCGAGGAGGGAGTATACCGGGAGTGATTCAAAAATTGGGAGATGCCAAGGAGGCGCCCTGATT
>CAYHED010000034.1:0-11519 GCA_964355615.1 uncultured bacterium | reverse complement strand
AAATTGGGGGGCCATATACTTTTGTCGATATTGCCCCCCAATTTTGAATCGAAAATCGGCGCAAAAGAACCCGAAAATCGACAGAAACCGAGATCGCAGACAGTCTCCTAGAGGGAGGCCGTCCACTCCAAGAGCCATTGACCAAACTCTTCCAAATACAGCGGAAAGTTATTTTGGAAGAGGGGAGGGGTCACTTCTAGCTTTTGAAGGGCATTTTCATGCTCTTTTAAACAGTTGCGTAGTTCCACGACCTTTGTGGTTTCTGCATTGTTAGCGGTGCGATGAAGACAGGCCCTCAATGTCAGTAGTATCTTAAAAATCAGATGCCAAGATGGAGCGTGCTCGGGGATGGGATTTAACATTTGGAAGAGGGGACTATTTTTACTCAATCGATAGCGTTGCTGGTTTCCCTGCATGAATCTGTCAAAGAGACGGCCAAAATGTAAATCTTCCAAAACTTCTGCCAGGTTTCTTTTCGAGTAACCCGTCTCCGTCACCTCTGCAATAGAGAAATCTGTATTTGAGTGAACCAAAAAAAAGGTCACCAAATCAGCTCTAGCGCCTGTGCCAAAAATCGATCTGGCGCGAATGTTCAACAACGCAGCAGAGGCATGAGGTCGCAAGATAGATTTCCCACTGAGATTGATTTTTAATGGGGGCGTATCAATAAAAACAGGCCAACCCGTTTTGGCAATGTTATTTAAGCTTGAAACGTACCTGGAAAACGGTTCTCTTGCCAGCTCTTCAAAGTCTCGCATTAAAGATCTCAAACGGCTAACCGAGACAAAGTGAAAGAACTGAGAGCACCAATCAAGAGACTCATCGCGCAGGCGAGGATCTACTTCAGCTAAAACACTTGTAAAGATCACCAACTCCTCTATTAGAATGAGCACATTTTGGTGTTTTTGTTTAACCCCAGCAACGCCCAATTCCGTCCAGAGACTCCATGCGAGGTTAAGAAGGTTTTTGTCCAATTGTCTAATGAGCGGCATGAACATTTTCGAGGACCCGTTTTAATTCATTTTCAAAGTTCTCTGATACGTCCTGAGTAATGCACCAATTTTGAGCTCGACGTAACTCCGCTGAGGTAGGGGATAGCGCACATAAATCTGCAAAGTGTTTGCTTTGAAGGCCCTGGTCTACGCTGGCGTATAACTTAAAACAGATCTGGTCAAAGCGGTCAGCGAGGTACAGCGTGAGTCCCTTGTATTTGCGAATGTGTAAGCGTTCCACAAAACCCAGGGGCAAGCCCATTTCTAATAAAGGAGCCGGGCCAATATTCAGCCAATCTTTTCCCAGGTCCAACGCTCTACCGACCTCTTCTGCGGCTTGGAGCAACGGCTGTGGAAGAGGGTCTGCGGAGAAGAGTTGACTGCCCTTTACGAGGGCAATCAAATCCAGATCTTTTGTAGTTCTGTCGATCAGTCCCAAAAGCAGCAGACTGCCCCCACCAATTGCAGCAACCTCATAATGGAGTTTGCGGTCAGCCAATAGCTGTCCTAAAACCATTAAAGCGCCCTCTAGGCCTGCTAAATCTATTCCCATCGACTTCTCCTAGGTTAGTCGAGATTTTAACCTTCTCGATTCGAGAGGATAAACCTCATGATATACGATTGGATGATTGTGATCAATAGATTATTAACTCGTTTATAATAAGGCAGTTACGTTGTTATTGCGCAGAGAGAATAGGTCCATTTCGGCATGTTCGATATGGGTAAGGCTTCACGTTATTCCCTGTGTAAAACGTGGTGTTCTTCACAATTTTCCCGAGGAATAACGTGAAATCCATAGGTCAGGGCCCTTACAAGTACAGCTTCATGCCTTCATGGGTCGCTTGAAACCCGAGTTTTTCGTAAAACCGTTTGGCATCGGTCCGTTTTTTATTTGTCGTGAGCTGAATGACCTTGCATCCCTTATCGCGGCCCAATTGGAGCGCCTGGTGGATCATCCACGCCCCAAGACCTTGACTCCTATGAGAGGCCTTGACCCGCACAGCCTCAATATTCATGCGCAATTTTCCTTGCAGAGTCATGGAGGGCATCAGCGTTAAGTGGCATGTGCCGACAACCACCCCTTTTTCCTCTACGACCATGAGATACTGGTTCGGATCGGCATCGATGCTCTCAAAAGCGCTTTGGTAGCTGGGGAGGATCCCTTCAGAGGCGTTCTCTCTCCCTTTCCCCAATTCATCATCGGCGAGCAAGCCAATGATGTCTTGCAAATCGCCTTGGGTCGCTTTCCGAAAAATGAATGTGGTCATATGGCTTTAACCTACCATTTGGCCGAATAATAAAAAATATTTGATCCAAAAAGGAGGGTGTCGCATACTCATTTTTCTCTGAGATGAGGACAAAGGAGTTATGAGTTAATGCAGGAACAGATCTTTCAAATACGTGCCAGTACATGCCCCGCAACTATACCAGACCGGCACAGTAAAAGTCTGTATAGAAAAACGTTGAATTTATTGATCCCGTCAAGACAATGACGATTATGAAGATCTCAGTGGCTCAGACGAACCCGACGGTAGGCGATGTCGAGGGGAATACTCGGAAAGTACTTACGGCGTTGGCGCGGGCGCGGAAGGAGGGTGCTACGGCTGTCCTCTTTTCCGAATTGACTCTCAGCGGCTATTTCCCTGATGACCTCCTTTTAGAGACTTGGTTCATTGAGAGCATTGCGGCCAAGATTCCTCTGATTGCCGAAGCCTCTAAAGGGCTCTTTGTAGTGGTGGGGCTACCTCGCAAAAATGAGACGGGGGAGGAAAAGCCGCTCTACAATAGCGCGGCTGTGTTTGCCGATGGGAAGTTGCTGGGATTCCAGAACAAAACCCTCCTGCCCACCTACGATGTGTTTGATGAGCGGCGGTTTTTTGAGCCGGGTACGGAGTGGCCGATTTGGGAATATGGGGGAGAGCGGATCGCGATCACCATCTGCGAAGATGTGTGGCATACCGGACTCGGTCATCGGCACCGAATCGATCCGGTGGAGCAGTTGCGCTCTCATAAGCCGACTGTGATGCTGAACCTGTCGGGGTCTCCCTATTCCTACCGGCGTCTTCAGGCGCGGTACCCTGTTTTCGCTAGAGCCGCGCATCTGCTCCAGTGTCCGGTGATTTTGTGCAATCAGGTGGGGGCTAATGACCAGATCATTTTCGATGGGTATAGTTTTTGCCTCAATGCAAAAGGGGAGTGCGTCGCTCACGCAAAGGGGTTTGTAGAAGATACGTTGCTCGTCGACTTGCGCCATTTGCCCGAGCCTTCCCCTTTGCCGGATGAGCCCACTCAAGATTTGTATCAGGCATTGGTGCTCGGTGTGCGGGACTACTTTCATAAGCAGGGGTTCTCCAAGGCGCTTTTGGGGCTATCGGGGGGCATTGATTCGTCGCTCGTTGCTTGCATCGCCGTGAAGGCGCTGGGAGCGGAAAATGTCCTCGCGGTGGGGCTTCCCTCGCGCTACTCTTCTGAGGGGAGTGTGACTGATGCGAAGGAATTGGCGCACATTTTAGGCAGTGAGTGGCGTCAGGTCGATATTGAGTCTACTTTCCGGCAGCTGCTTTCTGTGGTGGAGCCATTTTTTAAGGGAAGGGAGCCCGATGAGACGGAGGAAAACCTCCAGACGCGCATTCGGGGGATGATTCTGATGGCTTTTGCCAATAAGGAGGGGCGCATCTTGCTCAATACGGGCAATAAGAGCGAGATGGCGATGGGCTATACGACGCTGTACGGGGATATGGCTGGGGGGCTGGGTGTGCTGCACGATGTGACCAAGTTGCGGGTGTATGAATTGGCTCGTTTTCTCAAGATCATTCCTCAGGCCATTCTCTCCAAGATCCCGAGTGCGGAACTCAGAGAAAATCAGACCGATTTTGACACGCTGCCGCCTTTCGAGGTGCTCGATCCGGTGATTGAGGATGCGATTGAGCTGCTCCTTTCTCCCGAAGAGATCGCCCGCAAACGGGGGCTAGATGTAGAGTTTGTCCGGGCTCTTGTCGCGAAGATCTACAGGGCTGAGTTCAAGCGGCGGCAAGCTCCGATCGGACTCCGCGTCACTCAGAAGGCGTTTGGCAAGGGCCGTGTGGTGCCAATTGTTCAGAAATTCACTTAGTTCCTTATTACCAACCACTTGCGTATTTTGTGTATGTCGAGTTCGGGTCCCCAAAATCATAAATCTCATTTTGGGGACCCGAAAGTGACATTGCGCGAGCCCTCGATTTTATCATTGATTTCTCACAACTCCTGAGCGTATACCTGTAAGAAAGGAGTTTTTTATGAAAGTTTTTATTTTATCTATTTTGACTGTGAGTACTTGTATGGCTGCGCAGCCCGCTCCCAATGCGGAGCTCCAAGAGATCGCTATGACAAAATGTTCTCGCGATGAAGCCGATGAAAACGGTTGCATGCCCATGATAGAAAATGATGATGAAGAAGAAGAGTCAGCCAAGAAAGAACCAGAAAAATGCGTGATCGACAAGTCTCGCAAGAGCGCGGCTCGCCACGTCATCGACGGGGATTAAAAGTTCTTTTCTAAAAAAGAGGGGGAGGCGTAACATGGTCGCATGCAAACGGTTCCCTCCCTCGGAATTGGCATCGGCCTCAGGTCTGTCCACTTCCCAGACATCTTCGCAAAGTGGCCTCCGATCGATTGGTTTGAGATCATCAGCGAACATTTTTTGCTGGGCGAAAAAGCGGATGAGCTCGATCAGATTTTGGCTCATTACCCGGTCGTTATGCATGGGGTGACTCTCTCCATTGGGAGCCCCGAGCCTCTTGATTTCAATTACTTAAAGCAGCTGAAAGAGCTGGCTCGCAAGACGAAAAGCCCTTGGTTCTCAGACCACCTCGCATGGGGACGTTTGCCGGGAGCGCATTACCATGACCTTTTTCCTTTGCCCCTCAAAAGGGAAGTCGTTGAGTACGTCGCGGAGCGGGCTCGGATTGTGCAGGATTTTGTCGAAACCCCCTTTGCTTTAGAAAATGTCTCCGCTTACGCCGGTTTTACAGGCAATGAGATGAGTGAGTGGGAGTTTTATTTCTCCATTGCTGAAAAGGCCGATATCGGCCTGATGCTCGATGTGAATAATGTCTATGTGTCGAGTCGCAATCAGGGGTTTGAGCCGGAGGCGTTTTTTGAGCAGCTTCCATTCGAGAGGGTGGTGCAGATCCATTTGGCGGGGCATACGGATTATGATGCTTATTGCTTGGACACGCACGACCATCCAGTGCGGGATGAGGTGTGGGATCTCTACGCAAAGGTCTATCCGAAAACGAGCCAGGCGTCGACACTTTTAGAGTGGGACGATAACTTTTTGTCGTTCGAGGAGACGTGGAAAGAGGCTTTGAAGGCGAAGGCATTCCAGGCGGCGTTGCGATGAGTATACCAGCCTCACTTGAGAAAATGCAGTACTGGCTCGCTGAGATGGTGCGGATGCCGGTCAGGGAAATGGAGGGGCGCTTTCGGTTGCCGCTTTTCGATCCCGAACACAGTAGGGAAATTCGGGAGAATATCTCTCCAGGCCCTTTCTTGAGCGCGGAAGAGCGGATGGGGCTGCTCCGTCAGCAATTTTGGTTTCGGATGTTTGTCCTGATGCAGGAGCGGTATCCAGGATTGCTCCGCCTGTTTGGCTATGCCGATTTCAATTTCTCGATTGTGGAGCCCTTTATCCTTAAATACTTTCCAGATCACTGGTCTTTGGTCTATTTTGGCACAAAGCTCCCTCAGTGGATCGATGAGGAGTACAGGGAAGAGGATCGGGGCGTAGTTTTAGGGATGGTTCGGGTCGATGCTGCTTATGAATGGAAGCTCCCAATGAAGTCGGAAAAATACGACTTTGATGGGTTCAGGAGGGCGCTGTTAGAGCACCCTCCTGAATACTGGGAAGAACATCCGTTCCCAGTGTTAGAAGTCCAGACCTAGGCGAGCGGTAAATCCTTGGTACCCTAAGCCAGAGGGCTCGGTGAGGAAATATCCCCCTGTCGATCCAAACGAGGAAGAGCGCTGATTGACTCTTCCGTATTGGTTCATGTCAAACCACCAGGTGAACTCCCATCCGAGGGCGATGTGGAGCATAGCTGCTTTATTGAACCAGTATTTGTAATCCACGCCAGCGCCAAAATTGACCACCGGTTGGAAACTGTAGGAGTCAGAATGGCCTGAGAGCGTGGCGAAAATGGGGGTGTTGTCAACCCCTGTATCCAGTTCGTCGGTTTTGAGGGGGCCAAACAGGAGGCCAAAGGAGGAGTCTGCAAAAAACCCAAGGCCGTTGCCGATTCCTACGTACGCATCGGCGCCGCCCAAGAGGCCACCTCCCCACCATGTCCAATCCAGGTCGCAGCTGGCAGGAGTGGCGGGCGGAGTGTTGGAAAAAAATGTGTGCCAGTCATTTTCGAACCAGGCAACAGTTCCCCCGACAAAGGGGCGTAAAATTACATTGGATTGCATCCAGAAGGGCCATGCAATCCGGAGGTCGATTCGGTCATAATCTAGGCTAGAGTGACTGTTTCCGTGAAGAAAGGTATAGGCATGTGAAGTATCGGGAGTCGGAAGTAGGGGCTCAATAGCGCTGCCTATGCCGTTTACGACTCCATTGGCATCCTCGCTATCGGAGGTCGATGTGTGTAGACGGGTGTATTCCACTTCGAGTTGCCAGGGACGGGTATTGGCGCCTGATGTATCGCACCCCAGTCGGTATCCAAGTCCTACTCGAAAACCCGATGAAAAATCGTACTTGAGATTTCTAAAGGTTTCTGAGGCTACAACAGCGGTCGGTGAGGACTGAGAGACAAACCCTCCCCAATTCATCGGATCGGCGGTCATTGGGTTCCAATAGATCCACTCAGCATAGCCAAAATACTCATTCGCGTCCTGAGTGTAATAATAGGGATCGGACACATGTACAGACGGCTCCTCTGTCTGATTAGCAATAAGGCCGCTACACAGCAGTAGGGGAAGGACATAGTTTTTGATAGGCATACACGCTCCTCTGGTTTTGAAGGAGTGTATTCAAAAAATGCTTTTCATGTAAAGAGAGATAGTTGTGCTTCCGCTTTCACAGCTTTTTTCTTCTTGGGAGCTTTGGCTTCTAGCTCGGCGAGCATCGCCTCGGCGCGCTGAACCGCTTTAACGGGGAGTCCTGCGAGTTTGGCCACGTGGATGCCATAACTTCTGTCCGTGCCGCCGCGCAAGATTTTGCGCAAGAAGACAATGCCGGAGGGGACTTCCTGTACGGCGATTTGAAAATTTTGCGCATGGGGGAACTCTTCTTCCAAGCGGGTCAGCTCCCAATAGTGTGTGGCAAAGAGCGTTTTGGCCTGTTTCCCCTCTGCTGTGAGCAAATACTCCGCCACAGCCCACGCAATCGAGATCCCATCATAAGTGCTCGTTCCTCTTCCAATTTCGTCTAATAGAACAAGAGAGCGAGAAGTGGCGTGATTTAAAATATGGGCTGTCTCGCTCATCTCGACCATGAAGGTCGATTGTCCTCGGGCCAAATCGTCGCTCGCGCCGATGCGGGAAAACACTTGGTCGATGAGGCCGATGTGGGCTTTTTTCGCGGGGACATACGAGCCGATCTGAGCCAAGATGGCGATGAGGGCGACTTGTCTGATATAGGTCGATTTTCCGGCCATGTTGGGGCCTGTGATGAGCATCAGCTGTTGCTCAGCGTTGAGCGTCGTATCGTTGGGGATGAAGGAGGCGGCTCCAATCGCTTTTTCAATGGAGGGGTGGCGTCCATCGACCACTTCAAATCGGTCTGACTCGTCCACGGTGGGGCGGACATAGTTTCTGTCGTGTGCGACTTTTGCAAAAGCTAAAAGGACGTCGATCGCAGCGATCGCTTTGGCAACGGCGCGAATCGAGGGGGCCTCCCCAGCAATTTGTACACGGAGTTGTTCAAAAAGTTCCGCTTCTAGCCCTTTGGATCTCTCTTCGGCGGTCAGCACCTTGTGCTCAAATGCTTTGAGCTCCTCTGTGATGAAGCGCTCTCCATTGACGAGGGTTTGTCTACGGCTAAAGGTGGCGGGAATCTTGCCGCTCTGCGCGTGGCTCACCTCAATATAGTACCCAAATGCCTTGGTGTAGCCCACTTTGAGCGTTTTGATCCCGGTCTCTTCGCGGAGCTGATTTTGGTAGCGGGTCATCCAGGCGACCGACTCCCTGCTCGCAAAGCGGAGCGCATCGAGCTCGGGGTGGTAGCCGTCTTTAAAAATATCCCCTTCACCGACTCGAATCGGGGGGGAGTCATTCAAGGCTCTCTGCAGATGCACGGCCAGCGGCGTTGCCTGAAAAGAAGGAAAGGGGATCCTTCCAGCCAGAGCTTCTCTGAAGGGATCGATCTGAGCGAGTGAGATCCCCAATCCAAGGAGATCGCGCGGCGTGGCGTAGCGAGCAGAGACTTTCATGATGAGCCGCTCCAAATCGCGCACCGGCTCCAAGATCTCCCTTAAACGCTTAGCCCCCATCTTATCGCCCAAGAAGAGTGCTACAGCTTCTTGCCGTCGTTCAATTTTTTGCACCGACATCAGGGGGTGCTGGATCCACTGCGCAAGTAACCTTGCCCCCATCGCCGTCTTGGTCTCATCGAGCAGGTTCATCAGCGTATAAGGAGCGGTGGCTTCGCTCATGGGCTCGATCAGCTCTAGATTGCGCAGTGTGGCTCGGTCGATCGCCATGTAGTCGGAGAGCGCTTCGGTCTGGATGGAGACAATGTGCTGCGTGGGTGTTTGGAGCTCCTCTTTCAGATAGTGCAGAAGAGTGCCAGCGGCTTGCAGAGCCGCCGCCAAGTGCTGTACGTGATCGACCTTGACCTGAGCGCGAAGCACCTCAAACGCTTTTTCTGGCTCGATCCTCTTCCTTTCGGTGACGATGAAGGGGAAGCTATAGGAGAGCTCTTTGAAAAAGGGGAACTGTTCTGATACCAATAACTCGGCAGGTCTCAACCGGACCAGTTCATCGAGGAGATCGGCCTCTTTTTCAAACTCGACCGCTCTAAATTCTCCTGTCGTCAAATCCAGGACGCTGACGCCGAACACAGTGCCGAGCTGAGTAATCGAAGCAAAGAAGTTATTTTTTTTATCTGACAAAAGCTGGGAAGTGACGACCGTTCCGGGGGTGACAATCCGGGTAATTTCCCTTCTAACGAGCCCCTTGGTCGCTTTGGGGTCTTCCGTTTGCTCCGCGATTGCGACCTTAAAGCCTCGGCTGAGGAGTTTGTCGATGTAGTTTTCGGCCGCATGAAAGGGGACTCCACACATCGGGACTCCCTGACGGGCGGTGAGGGTGAGGTTTAGCGCCTTGGAAATTTTTTCCGCGTCGCTGTGGAACGCTTCGTAAAAGTCTCCCAGTCGGAAAAATAGCAGCGCTTCGGGAGCTTTCTCCTTGCAGGCTTCCCACTGCAACATCATTGGTGTCGCCATAATGTCATCCATGCTACCATAACCTGAGGAGTTCTGGCAATGTTTCAGGGTGTGACTTTTGCAACTAGCTGTTGGGAGAGGGATTGGAAAACGATCCTGCAGGGTCCCGATTACCTCAAGAAAAAACAGATCGAGAACCACTGTTACCCGTTTCAAGAAAAACTTCTCATCATCAACAATGTCTCTGATTTAGCCGCCGTAAAAATCGCCGCCCAAGCACTCATCGATGCGGGGGTTCTGACTCGCTATGTGGTCGCTGAAGAGGCCATGCTCGCTCCGTTCGGCCTCTCTCGGTCGAGTTTCCCCAATGACTGGGTCTATTACAATGCGCTCGCGCCGCTGGCCGCTATCGCGTCTGCGCAAAGCCCCTATTTACTCTACTTGACGGGGGACGTCCGACTCGACGCTCCGGTCTCTTGGATTGGCAAGGCGCTCCGGTTCATGGAAAAACACCCGCTCTGCAAGGTGGCTAACCTCACATGGAACGACAATTATAAAGAGGCGAAAAAAGAGTCTCAGCGGCTGACGTGGAATTTTTACGTCTCCAATTCCGGTTTTTCCGACCAAATGTTCCTTATTCCGACGGCGGAATTTCGTCAGCCGATTTATGGGGAAATTCGCCCTGACAGCCATCACTATCCGAGGGGCGATGTGTTTGAAAAACGCGTTTTCAGCTATCTGAAAAATCGGGGTTGCCTCAGAATCACCTATAGGGGTGGGTCTTATACCCATGAAAATATCTAATGGGATTTACGAGAGAAAGTCTTGAACTCTTGCGCTCGCGCATCGATCTGATCGAGGTGCTCTCTCCCTATTTAAAGCTCCAGCGCTCAGGAGCCGCCTACAAAGGGCTCTGCCCCTTTCATGAAGAAAAATCCCCCTCGTTCATCGTCCAAAGAGGGGATAGCCACTACCACTGCTTTGGCTGCGGGGCGCACGGCGATGCGATCCAGTTTTTGATGACTCACCTGAAGATGAGCTTTTCCGAAGCGGTTGAGAGTTTGGCGGACAAATTCCATGTGCAGCTCCAGGAGTCTGAGCAAGACGACCGCCCTAAAGGGCCTCCAAAAACCGCCTTGAAGGATGTGCTGGAAAGAGCCTGCCATTTTTATCAGTTTGCCCTGCTCCACACTCTCGAAGGGCACGCAGCGCTCGACTATTTGTACAGCCGCGGGATCGACCTGGAGTTCATCCAAAAGTTCCGCTTCGGGTTGGCTCCGAAGCAATCCCAGGTTTTCCTCAAGGCGATGTACGAACAAAAAATCTCCAACACACTCCTTGAAGAGACGGGACTGATGTCTAAGGGGCGCGAATTTTTCTCCGATCGGATCACGATTCCCATTTGCGATGCAGTGGGCGCCGTCATCGGCTTTTCAGCGCGTAAATACAAGACCGATACGTTTGGCGGTAAGTACATCAATACGCCAGAGACCTCCTTGTTCAAAAAGTCAAAAGTGCTCTTCGGCCTCAGTTTTTCTAGGAAGACCATTGCCAAGGAGCGGAAAGCGATGATTGTCGAAGGGCAGATCGACGCCCTGCGGCTCATCGATTCGGGCTTTCCTTGGACCGTTGCGGGGCAAGGGACCGCTTTTGGAGAGGACCATACCAAAGAGCTCGTCCACTTGGGCGTCCGCCAAGTCTATCTCGCTCTCGATGGCGATACCGCAGGACAGGAAGCCGCGGTGAAAATTGGCAACCTGTTTCAAAAAGAGGGGGTTGAGGTGCTCGTCGTCCCGCTCCCCGAGAAATGCGATCCCGACCTGGTACTGCAAGAAAGAGGACCCGCCGAATGGCAAAAAAGATTGGACAGCAGCGTCGATTATCTCACTTTTTTAGTCGGCCACCTCTCCAAGACCATCTCCCTCAATACGCCGGCAGGAAAAAATGAGCTCGTTCAAACCATCGCCAAACAGATCCGGCAATGGGACCACCCTCTCATGATCCACGAGAGCCTCCGCAAGTTGGCAAGGCTCACACAGACCCCCGAGTCGATCATCGGCGTCCCGGAAGGGAACCAGACCCCCCAAGTCTACATCAAACGCTCGGCCAGCGTCACTTTTACAGAGGTCGACCCCGATCGGATCTTAGAAGCCGACCTCCTCCGCC
>CAYHED010000033.1:0-11536 GCA_964355615.1 uncultured bacterium | reverse complement strand
TACAACCAGGTTAAAGAGGAGATAAAACCCATCTTATTGGAGCTCTGTCTACACAAGAAAGCTGTAGAAAAAGCTCCCGACGAGCTGAAGGGAGATTTTGAAGGAGCGTTGAACGCTGCCTTAGAACTCGCCATCGATCCCCAAAATCCCGATACCTATTCCCTCTTTTCCTTCTTCTTCACATTCCCCCCAGGGCGGCGCAAACTGTTTTTGGATTTTTTCGGGGAGTTAAAAAAACTCCCTGAAATACGACTCACCCCTTCGATCATCAACCGCTTTTGCCGCACCAATGCAGAGGTCGGAGTTCAGATCCTACCCCTTTTACAGGCTGTCTTAAAACAAGTGATTACCAGGTTGAAAGCGGAGAAGAAATCTGTGAGTGGGGTAGAGGCCCTTTTCCTCGATCCTCCGATCGTTTTAAATGGCCACTCTGTCCACATTGGGGAGACTGTGAATCGAACCGATCGGTTTCTTTCACACATCACGGACTATGCGTTTGAATTCGAAGCGCCATTCTTTGGGATGCTCAGAGAGTTCATCATGAAACCATCTCCTCTCCTATTCGCTTTGTTGGAAAACGATGGTCCGGCTCTTGGGATCCAGAAAAGAGATGAAGTCTTTTTTGCGCGCGTACTTGCGCAAGGGGCCCAGCTTGCACGCTCTCCCGTGGAATCAGAGGTTGCGCAAGCCAAGGAATGGATCATGGGTTTGAGTAGCCGTTATCCATTTTCTGAAGCCGATCGCTTTTCCCTCTATCTCGAAGCGATCCGAGTTCTCTCCGAGAAAGCAGGGTCTTTAGCCCCTTTTCGGGTCATTAGCAAGTTCGTTCACGAGCTGAAGAAACATCTAGGGCT
Source organism: uncultured bacterium (assembly GCA_964355615.1). Taxonomy (GTDB): domain Bacteria; phylum Chlamydiota; class Chlamydiia; order Chlamydiales; family SM23-39; genus CAIVVG01. The sequence continues at coordinate 10,682 of CAYHED010000033.1, read as the reverse complement.
CGTCCTTCCGACGGAGGTGCTCTACTACCTCTATCGGCACCATCCTTTCTCCACTTTTCCTCCCGAATATCTGGCTTCCCTACGCGCTAAATTGATCGAAGAGACGGGAACCGAATTCCAGGTCCATTCTACAACCATCCGTTCTGTTTTAGCATCGATTCATGAAAAGTGGGACCAAGTATTTAGCGAAGCCCATTTTGAGGAAAAAAATCAGATCTTGACCCTCTGTGAAAAGTGTACTTTGAGGGTCTTGCTCCCCCCTTTGCAGCCCCTCGTCGATTTTTTGCGTATTACAGGAGTGAGCGACGCGGAAGTCCGCTGGGCCTCTCCCCATTTAGAGGCACATGACGGGCAGTGGAAAGAAATTCCAGGGACGGATCATTTGGGGGTTCACTTTAGCTGGCATTTGAATCGCAAAAGTTTTCCCGTCCTCTCGATAGCGGTAGCAAGTCCCTCGAAAAGACGAGCAGAAACAGCCACGGTCACCTTAGGGATTCTTCAAAAAGAGATCACTCATGAGAGGAGAGGTGTGATTTTTTGTGCCCTGTTCGAAATCAGTCAACAGCTCCTCTCTAGCGAGGACCCTCCACAGGAGAGTTTAGGGATCGACCTAAATGATGAAGAGTTTTTGTTGATCAAGAAATTTGTCTGCGAAGCCAAAATTGAGTACCGGCGCCTCTACTGGAATTTCTTAACGACCGATGGTGAGGGCCCCAGCCCCGTCCTGTCGCTCATTCGAGCGTCGGCACAAGGGCAGATTTTCCCACCCGGAGCGCTGATCCCCGAATACCTATTCAGAGAACAGCTCCATCCCGAATTTTACAGCGCCCGCTCCGAATCTACAGACATTTCTTCTCTGATCGAGAGCATCAAACAGCGCCCACCCGGAAGGATGGCTTTAAAAATACCTTTGGTTGTTACTGAAGATGAACAGAGACAAACGAAACTACAACTCTACATTCGAGTGCACACTGCCAAGCAACTTGCGAAAGAGGAGAGGCATTGGGACGACCGGGCCCCTCCTCTAGAGACTGTCCAAGGCTCATATGTCACTTTGAGCCTCGACCATGGACACAAAGAGCTCAAGAGCCTCCTCCTTTACCCCCCCGCAGCACTGGATCATGCCGACCAGTTTCGGGACCTTTGGACCCTCCAGGTACTGCGCCTCAAAGCCCGCTGGTACAATGAATCTGCGCCACAAAGAGCAAGAGCTACCTCCTGGCTGCAAAGCATGACGGCAGGAGCCCGCGCCCTCACAGAAGAAAAGGGAGCCCCCCAAGATGAATTGCCGTGAAAATAGATTGTCGTTTCACTGATACCTCGACTTTGCAACTTTTTAGGCCCAAAGGCCTCGAGATATTTGCTTGTGATGGGGGGGGGATTTAAACTGAGAAGGGGTTAAAAACCCCTTCTCGGTTTAAATAATCTCCCAGTTCGACCATAGGTCGAACGGCCGAGAGCAAATAGACGAGGCAGGCGGTCCTAAAAAGTTGCAAAGTCGAGTTAAAGACAGGGGAATGATGAAATATAAGGGATATATCGGACAGACTGAATATGACGACGAGGCTAAAATTTTTCATGGAGAAGTTGTTGGATTGAGCGACATTATTACCTTTCAGGGGAAAAGTGCTGAAGAGCTTGAAGAAGCGTTTTGTGATTCAGTCGATGATTATTTGGTCTTCTGTAGAGAAAGAGGGGAAAAGCCTGAGCTTTTCCCGAAAAACACCCGATGAGGCATGAGCCTAGTGCTCTGTCAAGCTTGAATTTGCAAGAAGTAACTGCCCTTGTGGATCCACGAAAGGAGAGCGTCTAACTTTATGGTTAAAGCCCAACCGTGGAACGAGTCCCGTATAGTGGCTCTATTTTCTTCTCTAGAAATCTGGTCGAGGACAATAAGAACCTATCCAAGTAAAAAGCTTTCGTCGATTTTAGGGATTATTTTGGCCGCTTTTCGATTCAAAATTGGGGGGCAATATCGACAAAAGTATATGGCCCCCCAATTTTGAAGTCGAAAATCGGCTCAAAAGAACCCTAAAATCGACCGAAACTTTTTACTTGGATAGGTTCAACATGACCGCTAATTTTGGGATGGTTAATAGATAATACCCCTGACCCATATTTCTGAATAGATTCGTTCAGGATATTTGCTGCATTTTCCAGATCTTTAATGATCGTCATTTGAGGATTCAATCCGGCAGCCCTTACCCATGCAATGGCCTCCTCTTGATTAGCTAAATTAGTGAATTTAATGGTTTTGTAATCAGGCATCTTTCCATGATCCAAGACGAGCATTGCAACGCATGAGGGAACGCACGATTTTACTGCTTGCTGAAGAATAACGTGCTTGCCACTTTCTGTAAGTCCTATCGCGTGCAATCGTATGGAGGTACTATCAAATATTGATTTCCAAATAGGATCATTGTCATCGAGTTCTTCGAAGTAACGTTCAGACATTGGATCAATTTTCATTACAAATGGAGATCTACGAAGAAATCGCATGGGATGTATTTTTAATATTTCTGCCTCAGTTATAAAAACGGCTTTCTTAGCTAATGCTTGGGTGTGGAGGGACTCCATGCCTCCAAAGCCACAAACACGACGTGTTGGCAACACCAGAGCCCTCTCTTCATCAATCTGATTTTCAAGCAACAGCGCTTTGTACTTTTCAAATCCCGTCGCCTCAGAAGCTCTATTTGAGATAACCGGTGCAGCCACCGCATCTACTTTGGGAGCTGCTGTAGAGGATGTTGAGGTAATGCTAGAGTTCCACTTCCACGCCGCTCCTATGTAGCCAATACCGAGTACGGCCGCCACAGCAGGACGGCTTACATAAGCGACAGCGGCAACGGTGGCTGCGGCAGCAATGTGGGTGCTCTTTGGAACTCGTTCATTTGATTTAGGTATAAGTGATTTAAAAAACCTGTTGTTTTTTCGTATATAGATGACATTATAACCTCTTTTTATTATGAATATTTTATCACATTTGTAATACGTTATCAATAAATATGTTTTGTTTATTTTTCAAACTTTGTATTTTTGCATGTGGCTAATAGTAAGCGCGTTAAGAATTTCATGGGTGATGGCCTGGTCGTTGCCCGCAAGTGTGACGTATAAAAAAATATTTACATGAAATAAAAAATTGTCTACTCTGCTTATTTTTTACTTGGATAGGTTCATGTTCCGAAGGATTGGTTTTGTGTTGGGCTTAGTGGTTCCGATGGTGGCATTTGCTGTTTGCAAAGACTGTGAACCAAAAGATAAAATTTATGTTCAGTTGGGAGATCTGTTTTTCGATGCGAATGGCATCTGGTACAAAAACCCGGCAAATCAAGCAGTGGAGCTAGCTCGGTCGATTCACGTTGACTCTGTAGGTTATTATGTGTCGAACAATGCAGAGACATGGAGCTGTCCGAAGTGCGGCCGTGTCAATGAGGGAAAACCTTATGGATGGGGTTGTTCTAAATGCGGTTGGCCTTATGACGGGCAACGCTAAGAAGTTTACTCTTTTAGGGCTGTTGCTCTTTGCTAGTGTGACTGTGCACGGATTGCCTCCAGCGGAGGCGATCCGGCAGATCCCACCGGAAGATAGGGAGTACCTGACTTCATTTTTCAGGGGACTGTTGTCTCAGGGGTCGTTTGCAATGACCCTTTTTGGTCAAAAAGCTGCAACCAGTTTTGATTATCCGGATCAGTTTGTTTTGAATTTTAGCGACCCAGCATTAGTGGGCCGATTTCTTTGCGAATCAAAGGGATGGCGTATTTGGGAAAAATACCAAAATTTGTTTGAGGTAAGCAATTTTTTGTTTCTGAGATTGAATTACTGCTGCAAGTCAATTGTATTTGTAAATAAGCGGACTATGAATTCAGTTCTGACCTCGCATTGCGAGTTTTTTGAGAGGTATTTCTCAAGGAATCCTCTTGTAGAAAAAATGGAGGAGTTTCTTACCAGTGCCTTTAAGCCGAATTTTCATGTGAAAAATTTTCATATTATGCAGGGGCTTTTATTGGGGTACCCATTTGAGAGTTGTTTTGACTTTCAAGAGAACTGCTATATAGAAGACACTTTGGCCTATTTCCCTTACAAAGGAGATGAGGAATTGATGGGGTGCAGCCCAGCGCCCGATAGCTTGCTTGATGGATATCCGCAAGACCTGTTAAAAAGGAGGGTGCAATTCAAGGAGAGTTTTTCGATGAAACGGAAGTGGCAAGAATCGAATCCTTTTTTTTGTACATCAGCGCCGGGGCATTTGGCCTTTTGCGCACCTTGCGATCCAACAGTGGATGAGTTGATGCAAAAAATAGCAAATTTATATAACAGCAGTCAATTTTTTGATGATTTTATTGCGATCCTTACCCAATGAAGAAAGTGCCTTGTTTTTTTTGTGGTCTTTTGTTGGGATTATCTCCCTTTGCCTTTAGGTTTTTCTTCGCCTCGAATCCTACGCCTGTAGAGAGTTCATTGGCCCAAATCGTCTATGAGAAAATCCATGAGTATCAGGGTGACATCGACTTGGATAAGGTTCTGTCGACAGCAAGGGAGTTTTCCAGAGGAAAGCGCTTGCTGAAAAACGAAACAGAACTCTATGCGCCCCTAGTTGATTTAGCTGAAAAGAAGGCGGAGTCCGATAGGGCTTTAACTTTGGGACGGGTAGAGGCTTTTTTGCGAGATTTACGAATGAAACCCGAAGTTAAAGAGTTCGTTTCTGGAAAGGTCTTTGTTGAGGTCTTGAAAGAGGGGAGTGGCGAGGTAATTACAGCGAAAGATCCTGTGAGTGTCCATTTTAAGGAATATGGGATGGATGGTGCATTGATTAAGGATACATTGCAAAAAGCCTATACAATTCCCCTTTCGCAGACAATCAAGGGGTTCCAGCTTGGTTTAGATGGGGCGAGAGTAGGAGAAACGCGAAAACTCTATATCCACCCAGATTACGGCTTTGGGAGGCTGAGCTCTAAAGGCGCAAACAAACTACTCATTTACGAAGTGACCATCGTCGCATTAAACTAGTGAGAAAGGTCTTGCGGTTTTTCGGTGGCTGCGGCGCCGCCGGGGTTGGGGCCGAATTGTTCCTCTTCGCCCTCATTGGAACACCCACAAGAACAACTGCATAACACGAGACTGATCACAGTCAGAAAAATCGATTTCATCAACGCCTCCGGTTTCCTTTTTGTTAACAGAGACGGTTGATTTCTGCAAGTTTTTGGTATTTGTAAAAGGCGGTCGTCGCGTTGTAGTGGGCGATGAAGAACCCTTCCGCACCGCTCAAGAAACCGCCCTGCAGCACATACCCCTTGAAAAAGGAGAAAACGGCATGACCCAGAGCGCTGAGCGTAGAAGAGTGCCTCTTGCCTCGATGAGTTTTGGCAAACAGGTCTGAGTAAAGCTCCATTTTGGAGAGAAAATCCGACACAGTGCGATAGGGGGTGTGCAAAAGAGGGGAGTGCAAAGAGAGGGTCGACCCGTCGTAGACTAAAGACTCATGGACCAGCGCGGGGCTATAAGTGCACGCTCTTTTATGATAGAGCCGCACTACGGTATCTCCCCCCCAACCACATCCGTAAATCCGTTTCCCATTGTAAAAATTATGCCGAGGAATCCGATAGGCACAAGGGGCTTCCAGCGGGAGGGCCCTGATTTCTTCGAGCAGGGGAGGGGAGAGCACCTCATCGCTGTCGAGTTGGAAAATCCAGTCGTTTTTGGCGAGGCTGGCCGCCTCATTGCGGAGCGCCCCAAACCCGGTAAACACAGTCGAGTGAACGCGCACATTCGGGTACTTTCGGGCCACTTCTAGTGTCCCATCGGTTGAGCCGTTGTCGAGTACAATGACCTCGTTGAATTGGCGCGCTGAGTCCAGGGTTGCTGGGAGGGTGAGGGCACAGTTTTTGGTTAATATACAGACTGAAATCACAGGGGTTCCCCAATGCGGCAAATTCAATGATGGAAAGGATAAAATGAGAAAATGATAAAAGGACTATTTCGCCGCAAAGCGGCGATGCGGCGAAGCCGCAAGGTTTTCTTTATCGTTCCTATCATTCCTTCTTCCCTATTTTAGACATTGCCCACGAAATCGGGCAAGGAGTAAAATGAGATATATGAGACACGCTTTTACTTATGACGATGTTGCTCTGGTCCCTCAGTTCAACAACATCCCCTCACGGACGGAGCCCTCTTTAGAGTCTTGGCTCACCAGACAGATTAAATTGAGCATCCCCCTTTTGGCTGCCAATATGGACACGGTGATCAGCGAAGAGCTAGCTGAGATCATGATCGCCCAAGGCTCGATCCCCATTTTTCATCGCTTCACCCCTTTTGAAGAGCAGAAAAAATGGGTCAAGAAGTTCAAGGGGAAAACTTTTATCTCCTGCGGGATTCAAAAGCTCGAAGAGACTAGAGAGCTGCTCGATCTAGGGGCGCTCGGCGCTTGCATCGATGTCGCTCACGGCCACTCCGACCGGATGTTCCGCCATATCCAAGAGTTAAAGAGAACCCATCCAGACCACCAGATCATCGCGGGCAATGTGTGCACGGCGATGGCCTACCACGACCTCGTGAACGCGGGGGCCGATGCGGTGAAGGTGGGCGTAGGGCCAGGAGCTGCCTGCACGACGCGGATGGTCACCGGATTTGGGATCCCTCAATTTACAGCTGTCCAAGATTGCGCTCGGATCGCAGAGAAGCTCCGCGTCCCCCTCATCGCAGATGGGGGCATCCGCACCAGCCGCGATGTGGTCCTGGCTCTCGCCGCCGGGGCGAGTACCGTGATGGTGGGCAAGCTCTTTTCCCAAACAAAAGAGTCAGCCGCCCCCAAACGTCCCTCAGATAAGGTCCCTTCGGGCTATGAGGCAAAGTTCCGTGGGCAGGCGTCGGTCGACTTCCAAACGGAATTTTATGGGGGACTCAAGGCCAAAACGGTGGCCGAGGGGATCGATTTCTGGGGGCCTGTGACGGGAGATGCTAATTCGCTTATTGCCAACCTCTTAGGCGGAATACGCAGCGGCATGACCTACGGCGGGGCCCGTAACATCAAGGAGTTGCAGCGAAAGGCTGAGTTTGTTCAGGTGACAGCCTCTTATATTTATGAGAGTAAGCCTAGACCAGATTAGTTCAATTAGCCATAATAAGGTTTAAGGGTGCGGTTATGGTTAAAGACTTTCTTTACGCTGATAAAAAAATTTACGATTCTGTCCATGGGTTTATCCCTTTTGATGAGTTTGAAAAAGAGCTGATCGACTCGATCCCTTTTCAAAGGCTCCACTACATCCATCAATTGGGAATCGCCTACATGGTCTATCCGGGGGCGACCCATACCCGTTTTGAACATTCACTCGGAGTGATGGCCCTGGCATCGCTCATGTTTGATAAGATTTGCCGCTCTGTCCGCCCCGACGTATTCCATTTTGTGCCCCGCAAAGGGTCTGCCGACCACCTCTACTGGCGCCGGGTCCTCCGGATGGCCGCCCTCTGTCACGACCTCGGCCACTTGCCCTTTTCTCACGTCGCAGAAAACGAACTGATCGGAAGCGAAGGGCACGAGGCCTGGACCCTTAAAATCATCGACAGCCCCCATCTAAAACCTGTTTGGGAAAAACTCAAAAAGGCCCCCGCCTACCTAGAAGATGTGATTGAAAGAGATATCGTCGAAGACATCAAGAAGATCTCGGTTGGGGAGGCGAAGTGGAAAGAGATTTCAGGGCAGGGACTGACTCCATGGGAACGAATCGTCTCGGAACTCATCACAGGCGACTTTTTTGGAGCCGATCGGATCGACTACCTCCTCCGCGATGCGAAAAGCACCGGAGTGGCCTTTGGTCTATTTGACTATCACCAACTCATTGAGATGCTCCGCATTTTACCCAGCGCAGATAAAGGGACAGATGAACTTCGCTTAGGGATCGATGAAAACGGCCTGGAGTCTTGCGAAGCGCTCCTCCTTGCCCGCCACTTCATGCACCGGCGCATTTACCAGTACTCTTCCGTGAAAGCCTATAATTTTCACCTCCGCCGCTATATGAAAGCGTTCTTTGAAGAGAGACCCTTTAAAACGGTCGACGCCTTCTTGGACGTAAGCGATACAGATGTGATCTCCGCATTGAACAAAGCCTCCAAAGACAAAACCCTTCCCGGCCACGAAGATGCCCGTTGCGTTATTTTGCGCCAACACCGCTTTCGGGCGATTGTCCTCCCCGATGCCGTCACCGAAAAAGACATGGAAGCCTTTCGCCAAAAAAACAAACTCCCCGCCACTGCAATCGCCTGGGAATTTCCTCACACAGCCCCCTGCATTGACCGCCTCTCCTTCCCCGTCTCCAAAAGGCACGTCGTCATCCAAAAAGCGCGCGAGTGCTCAGAACTCCTCGTCAAAGTTCCCTCTAAACCGACCAACTGGGTCTACGTCGCCCCCGAGCACGACCTGGCCCTCGTCAACTTCCTAGAGAAGTGGTCATGACCCTCTCGGAGAAGCTCTTCGTGTTTTTCGCCATCCTCGCGGGGATGGCCATCGCAGGGGATTATGGCATTATCCGCCCCGCCAGCAGCTCGATCTTCATCACTGTATTTTCAGCAAAGGCTCTTCCCTGGGTTTGGTTTGCTACAGTGCCCCTGAACTTGGCCGTCATCGCCTTCTACAACCGCTTTTTATCTTCCCTCGGCCCCCTTAAAATGATCGGCATCTGCACCTCTTCCATCATCGCCGTCAATGTCCTGACCGCCTATCTACTGCCCCTTTGGCCCCCCATCATCTTCCTCCAATTCGCTTGGAAGGACATCTATATCCTCCTCATGTTCAAACAGCTCTGGTCGATGATCCACAGCACCATCCAGCCGAATAGAGCCAAGTACCTCTACGGCTTTATCTTTGGGATGGGGACCTTGAGCTCCATGCTCTGCAGCCAAATCCCCACCTATTTTGCCGTGCAACTCGGATCAGGATCGCTCTTCTATTTTTCTCTCCCCCTCTACCTGATTTTTTTCTTCAGTTACCGAGCCGCTTTTAAGCGGAGCGGCGTCCCCCAAAGCGGCTTTGCAACAGACTCCAAAGGGGAAGGCTTTTCGCTCATTCGCAAATCCCCCTTCCTCACCTCCATTTTGCTCCTCGTCGTCCTGATGCAGCTCTCCGCCGGCCTACTCGAATACCAATTCAACGCCCACCTCGAACACCAATTCTCCGATCAAGACCTCCGCACAGCCTACTGCGGCGAGATCATGGGCATCACCAATTTTGTGAGCACCTGCCTCCAGTTCCTCGGCAGCTTTTTCCTCATTCAGTGGGTCGGCGTCAAGAGGGGACACTTCCTCATCCCCCTCGTTTTGTGCATCAGCGGACTCGGCTCGATTGCCTTCCCCACATTCGCCATGATCTCATGCTCCTTTGTCTTGATCAAAGCCCTCGACTTTTCCCTCTTTGGCGTTCTCCGCGAGATGCTCTACGTCCCCCTCACCCTCAATGAAAAGTACCGAGCCAAAGCCATCATCGACGTCTTCGCCTACCGCACCTGCAAGGCAGCCATCTCCCTCGTCATCCTCGCCCTGCAAGTCCTTGCCGGCGCCGCCATCCTCACCTACGTTAATGCCATCTCGATTGCCCTCTTCCTCCTCTGGATGGGCCTCGTCGTCTATATGTTCCGCAAGAGCGCCCCCCAGCAAGCTATATAATTATTTTTTTTTAATTGATATTAAAATCAATTAATGGTATACCTTTCTAAAAAAATGAATACTAATGGCTGCAATAAATAGGATTGACGCTTCTCCCGCTAGCTCCCCACCCCGATCGGCGTGTTTGAGCCCCGTATCGGCCTCTTCCCTTGTGATCGATTCTATAAAAGCGGAATTGCAAGCATGCAGCGCTGATTTCGAACAGCTCATTAAAAACCCATCTCCAGAAGAGTGCCTCAAACTTCGCGATAGATCAAAAGCACTATTAGATCACGTTACAGATGTCATAGGAGATCAAAAGACACTCGCTTCTTTTCCGTTATCCAAAAGGGTGATTATTCATGATATCAAGGCTCCGTTTAATAGTATCGTTGCGAGTCTCGGGGTCCTTTGCGATGATCTGGACAACATCACATCCTACACATCCGCTCTAAGCGAATCGCTTGCCACTGCGGCTAAAGTGATAAATAAGTTGGATTCAGAGCTTTCTCTGGAGAACACACAGGTCCATTTAAAATCGTTTCTGGAGAGGGTCGTTGCGCAGACGAAAAACATCGATTCAAAAAACGTTACTGTAAGGTTTAGCTGTAGCAATGACTTGTTTATTTTTGTTGATGAAGTACATTTAAATCGTATTTTAAATAACTTCATTAGTAATGCTGTTAGACATAGCGCTAAAGGAGGGGCTGTTGAAGTTCTGGTGAGCCCCCCCGAAGGTTTCTTCGTAAAATTTGAAATCACTGACCACGGAGAGGGAATGGACCCGGAGAGGTTGGAGAAATTAGGTAAAGCATTTGAAACAGGGGAGAAGCCTCCAGAAGCGACAACGAAAGGAACAGGTCTTGGCCTCTACGGCACCAAGGAGCTCTTGACCCTCATGGGATCTAGGGGCGGCATTCAGGTCGCATCCGCAAAGGGTCATGGGAGCACTTTTTCTTTCGACTTGCCGATGAGGCCGTCTCCCATGTCCCTACTTCGCATTACCCCCTCACTGACCCCAGCCCTCTCCCCAGCGCCCTCTTCGGCCATG
>CAYHED010000032.1:0-11557 GCA_964355615.1 uncultured bacterium | reverse complement strand
TACAGCTCCTACAATAACTTCTTTTTCATGGGACGCAGATACATGTGGCCCACCTGCCTAGAGGCCGCCCTCAAACTCAAAGAAATCTCCTACGTCAACGCCGGAGGCTACCCCGCCGGAGAACTCAAACACGGCCCCATCGCCCTCCTCGACGCCCGCTTCCCCGTAGCCGCCTTTTGCGCCAATGGACAGACCCGAGACAAAATCCTCAGCAACCTCATGGAAGTCAAAGCCCGCGGAGCCCCCGTCCTCGCCTTTGCCCCCACCGACTTCTATGAAGTAGAAGCCATCGCAGATCATACGATCTGGCTCCCCCCCGTCATCGACCCCCTCGCCCCCTTTATCTCCACTGTAGCCGGACAACTCCTCGCCTACTTCATCGCCAAACAAAAAGGCTGCAACATCGATCAACCCCGCAATTTAGCCAAGTCGGTCACCGTTGAATAAAGGCTGGCTCTGGCTCCTCCTTCTCTTAGCGCCCCTTATCTTCTTGCCCCAGATTCTTTCCCTCTCCCCCTTTAAACCCTTACTCCTGTCCAAGCTGGGACTCAAAGGAGAGCTCGAAGTAAAGTCCATTCACCTCACCTGGTTCGGCCCCCAAACAGCCCAGCACGTCCTCTTTTCCAACCGAGACATCGAAGTGCGCATGGACGAATGGAACTCCCCCCTCCCCCTCTGGTCGCTTTCCAAAACCAAAACCCTCTTCGGCATTAAAAACGGCGAAGTCATCTACCGCAACACCACCATCGAACAAGTCAATGGTAGCATCAAAGGAGACCAGATCACCCTCTCAGGCACCACCCAAACAGGGCACATCCAAGTCCACGGCACCTACCAAAACAAAAACTCCTTCCATCTCACCCTCGACATCACCGCCCTCCCCCTAACAGAAGAGCGGCTCTCCACCCTCCTAGGCCCCCAAGTCAACACCCAAGGAACCATCACCCCCACAGAGGTCTCTTTAGCCATCCAAACTCCCCGCGCCACCACCCAACTCCAAGCCACCCTTCGTGAAGGAGGGTTCGCCCTCCAAAAACCCCTCATCATCCACTGGAGCCCCCCCTTTCTCGCCTCCAATACCCAAGTCCTTTTAACCGTTGCTCCTCAAGGATTCTTCTGCCCAATCCCCTTCTCTCTACACGAACTCACAATAGGCTCCGCCATCCTTGACGCCGGTAAAATCCAATGCCGCAATGAAGGCTCCCTAAGCACCCTCCTCAACTTCGCCAAACTCCAGTACCGCTCAGCCGTCGACGTGTGGCTCACCCCCATTTTATTTCGCACCGATGGAAAAACGGTAGAAGTCGAGCGCGCCGATGCACTGATCGCCAATACCCTCCACGTCTGCGGCTGGGGAACCATCGACCTCGTCAAAGAGAAATACCACCTGATCTTAGGGATCACTGCCGACGCTTTGAGACAAGTATTCGGCATCCAAGGGCTCCCCGAAGACTACGTCTTCCGCATCCCCGTGAAAGGCCCCCTAAATAACCCCACCCTCGTCACAGGCCCCGCCACCGCAAGGATCGCCTCCCTCATTGCCGCACAGATCGCTCCGCAAGGAAAAAAGATCGGTATCGCGAAGGGAATCCTGCACATCCTCTCCCACGTAAAAGAGGACGAGAGCGCCCCACCCCCTAAACGCCCCTTTCCCTGGGAATAAATACCGTGAGGTCTGGGATGCTGCATAAGTTGTGACAAGAAAGTCGTCTTGCCCTACAATTTTCCTCTTTCGACAAAACCGATAGGGGGGAATTATGAGCTTGCCATTTTCTGTTTGCACTTACAACCTCGGCGCAAGGGCCGATGATTATTACCAACTCTGCAAATATCTTCAGCCCGACTTAGCCTTTAAAAGTGCTGAGGAAGAGAAGGCTTTTCGCGCCCGATATGCTGCAACCCAAGAAACAACCACCTTGTTACTTAGGGACCATGCGGAGGTCTATTGTTTGCAGGAAGTGGGAGATACCAAAAGACCCATGATTACAGCTTTGCAATGGCTTGGTTTTGAGGTTGTTTATTTACGAGGAGATCGTGCTTTTGATACGGCCATTGCGTTAGATACAAGGCGTTTCAAAGACATCACAAACCATTCCATTGACGTACGAATCAATGGCCGCTTCAAAAAAGATGCAGCCATAGCTACAGCAATTGATATTGAATCGAACCAACGGATTGCTTTTGTCTCTGCGCATGCGCCAGGATTTGATTTTACAAAAGCAAATGTCGATCCTGAAGAGGCAGCCGAAGGGGACCTCTATTGCCAGAAAATTGCTGATAAGCTCTCCCAGGTGGGTGATTGTGCTATCCAAGTGATTGGAGCCGACATGAATGACAATCCTGAAAAGTGGAACGCCAGATTTCAGATTTTTTCCAATAGAGGCTTTCAAGTCCTTAGAACCGGTTCGAGCACGAATGTGAACCCTAAAGATGCCGTGCATCAAGAAAGAGAAATAGATTTCATTTTCACCAAAACCCACCCCTCAATCTTTCAAAGAATAGCCGCTATTTTTTTCAGCACGTTGCAATATAGCGCAGCAATTTACCCGATTCAGCCGCTACGCTGGGATGCAACCGTGAATGCTTCGGACCATTTGCCTGTATTTGCAACCATCTCATCTCAGGTTGCCGACTCGCTCATCTACCAGTTTTTGCTTTCCATTTACCGCTACTGTGTTCCTGAGCAGCCGAGACCCGTGGTTTCCTCTTAGGGTTACCCTTCCAGACAGACTGCCCAGTTGAGGTCGTAGCTAGTGCTGCGGCCTTGGGTGAAATTTTGGACGAGCAGCCCCTTTTCAACAAGATCATCGATCTCGCGAAAGGCCGTTGCTCGGCTAGCCTTTGCAATGGACACATATTTTCGGGTTGTCAATCCCCCTTCAAAACCACCAACCCCTGCATTGAGCAAAAGATTGACCACCTTGCGCTGCCGCTCATTGAGAACAACCTGACCAAAGTGCTGCCAGAAGGTGGGCTTAACAAGCACTTTCGCCACTAACTTGATCGCACCCTCCAGAGCTCGGGTATAGCAACCTAAAAACCAACTGAGCCAAGCCGTGATATCTAAATCTTGAAGCGATTATACCCCAGCCTTATTTCAGGTGCAATTGCTTGCATAAGTCACTTACAATGAACTGTTTATTTAAGTACATGACTGTCAACGGCTTACATTCTTTATAAATAAATTTACATATTAGTTTGTTTATGTTATAATAATGTTAAATAACATTGGATTTTATAATTATGTCAAATTATTCTGATATGAAAATAATTTATTATAAATCAGGGGGTGCTGCCAGGATTGAGTCCTCACCCTTTGGATCGAGCAGAGGGGGGGGTGGGTTCCCGCATTTCGATCGGGGACTTTGTGGATGACCGCCATCTTGTCGTCGCACAAGTAACAAAGCCCCTATTTTCCCACTTCCATGTCAAAGTAGTCAGCAACGAGGGCAAGGAATACTGGGTCAGCAAGGACAGCTTGAAGCGCCGATTCAGCACGACCGAGAAAGAGCGTGCGATACTGCAGAGGATCCTGCCAGGTGTGTCTGTGGAGAAACCCGTCTTGTTTCCTCAGACCCCAGAAGCTCAGTGTTTGGCCGGGTTGATGGAAAAGTGTTCTAAATCCAAGTTTCTAGCTGCCGAAGCTCAATCGATTCTCGATGCGGCAAAGGGTCCTTTTCCTGGCCAAGAAGGGCTACTCATCCAAGGCAAAAAACAGGGATTGGTCCGTTCCATCCTGATTGGCCCGCTAGATGATTCGGGAATGAGAAAGCGGCATGTGTTGATGACCCATGTGCGGAAAGGGAACGATAAATTCTTGGGAAACGGGGTTCATGGAGACGCTAAATATGCAATCGATTTAGACACAGGGTCAATCGATGTCGTCAAAATTTGCAAGAATAAAAACGAAAGACGTCCTAAAGATCCGGCTGATTCGGTAGAAATAGAGATCATGCAGACACTGCGAGGCAAGGAAGGGATTGTCCAATTGAAAAGTGGTCATAAAACCCGCGATAAAGTGTATATCGTCATGGAAAATTGCGACCAAGGAGATTGTGAAACGGCCCTAAAAACTCACAACACCCTCTCTTTTGAGCAGGCTTTGGGATATTCTTACGACCTCGTTTCAGGTTTGGATGCCCTCCAAAAAAATCAAATTACCCACAGGGACTTGGCGTTGAGAAATATTTTTCTTAAAAACGAAAATGGACGTTCCCGTGCAAAAATCGGCGATTTTGGAGTTGCCTTCTCACCAGCCACCGAGAAGGGAGACAAGGTTTTTGCCGAACGTCAGTACAAACATCAGATATCCTATGAGGTTGAAAGGATTGGGGGGGTCATCCACGTGCTATTTAATCCAAAAGCCGAGTTTTCGCAAGACTATTCTGGTGCTGGGATCGACCCTCGAGTGCACAGCCTCCTCCAAGAAATGCTCCCCCTCGTATCCGGTCGAGACGCTGATCTGTCATCTATCCTAGCTCAGATCGAAGCAATCGCCAAAGCAGCTAATATTAAGCTTTAATAGCTAGCGGTGCCTCAGAGGCGGTCTCGTAGCATCTCAGACAGGTCGATGATGCGGGCAAAGTAGCCACTATTGACCGCTTCTTCCGAATTCCCCCAAAAACAGCAATTGCTGTTTTTGGGGAAAGTAAAATGGCTGAATAGCAACGAGTTACGGACTTTGAGCTCCATGCAAAATCAGCTTAAAGCGATTAGCACCCCCAATCACCCCAGGAACTAAGCAATTTCTTTATCTAGGATGTTATGCTCGCACCGAGCATAATATCTCGAAATAAAGGAATTCATCATGGCGGCAATTGCTCAAACCACAGGCTCCGGCCTATCTCGTCTGAATGAGGATGTAACCGGGGTTGTTCTGGGCTTTTTAGATCCACAGACCTTGGCAAGCCTCGAGACGGTCAGTACAACTTGGCGCGCAGAAGTAGAGAAGCGCTGGCAGCCTTACTGCGTGAGCCAAGGGATGGTCCTAGAGGGAACTCCTAGCGTTGCGGCGTATAAAACAATATTTAAAGATTTACTCCCTCGCTCTTTAGGGCCTGAGCTGTATAAGCGGCATTTGGGAGATGTGGGACCTGTTCCCCCAATCCCCAAAGAGTTTATCACAGCAGCGAAGATATCCGATGTCTATGATGATTATGTGGCCCCTTGGGAGTGGGTTTATGGGAGGCCCCTAAAGGACACTTGTCTCTTGACCCTCACCCCTTCACAGATCACCGTCACTATCGATGGTACTCCACAGATTCTTCCCGTTACTCTAAACAATGTGATTATGCTCTTTCAAAAATGTCGGCCAAAAATTCTAAACGCTACGCCATCTGACTTTATGAGAGAGGTTTTGGCGCAACATGGGGACGTGCCCGTCCTCCGACCTCATTGGACATTGCAGAGAGAGGACGCTGTTTGCGAAAGGGAGAACTACGCCAACCAGCAAGTATATACAAGGAGGGCCGGATTTGAAATTGTGTCATTGATTGATAGGGTTCTTTGTGAATTACTTTATCTTCTGAAAAAAGATGAGTCTCTTGATGTATATTCAGTACGAACCTCAACGCCAACTTCCGGACAGCAAACGTCTGTTGGGAGCCACCTGCGCTTCTCCAGACGCACTCTCCTGGGGGAACACCACGGCGTTGCAGTAGCGGTAAGAGTCCCTAGGCCGCTCAATCCCGCGGCCAAGCCCTGGAAACCACCTAATAGCTAGCAACGGCGCTGAAGTGGGCGATGCCTGGCTCCACCGTAAACGCGGCCTCATTGTGCAGTCTCACGCCCCAATCGAGCTTGACGGAGAGGTAGTCTCCGAGCTTGTAGCGGAGGGCGGGGCCTGCGCTGAGGAGGAGGTTGTCGATGAGGGGGCGGGAAGAGGGCCCTACTTCAAAGCCCCACCCGCTATCGATAAAGGCGAAGAACTTGACCTCGTCTTTGGGCGCTTGGGGGAAAAAGGCTGAAACCATCTCAAAAGAGGGAAGGTAGAACTCGAGGTTGCCGAGAAAACTCTCGTCGAGGTTCACTTTTCGGTTTTGGTAGCCGCGGACGGTGTCGGCGCCTCCGAGGCCCATTTGCTCGCTGGGGAGGAGTTTGGTAAAGGAGAGCTGGCTGGTGAGCTGCAGAGAGAGGAGGCAGCTGGTGAGCATTTTTTGCTTGTACTTCCATTGCCCTTTTCCATAGACCCAGGTGGCGGTGGTGCCGGGGCGGAGTTTGTCATACTCAGAGGTCTCTTGGCGGGGAAGGAAGGGGCCGGGAGAGGCGCATACCGTGCTCACCCATTCCATTTCATAGCGCTCTTTTTTAAATCCAAAGGCGGTCTCGGCCATGAGCTGGAACATATTGATATCGCTTTTCTCTTTAACGATTTTGTTCTCATACTCTTGTTCGCTATTGGTATTTTTAAAGAGGACTCCCCCTTTGACCTCTCGCTTCCAATTGGCTGTGGAAAACGGGATGGTGTAGTCGATGTTGGCGATATAGCTATTGCCTCTTGTGTGGAGATCCATGTTGATCCCAAGGTCGGCCGTGGTCGCGTGAGTTCCTGAGTAACCAACGCGGGTGTGGAGGATGTGGCGCCAGGGAAGGGGCGCCGTATAGTCGGCTTTGAAGGACTGGAGCTGGGAAAAATTGCCCGACGTGGTGTACTCAAAGGCAAATGTGTGGTCTTGGCCAAAGAGGTTCCCTACGCTAAAGCCGGAATAGAGGCGGCTATTTTGCAAGGCGACCACTCCGTTATTGTTGACTCCGGTGTAGACTTTATAGGGGCGCTTTTCTTCCGTGACGATGTTCACATCGGTCGTGCCGGGAGCCTCTCCAGGAGAGTAGACTACCTTGGAGCTGCGGAAAGGGTTTCTATTCATCAGGTCGATATCTTGGGCGATCAGGTCCGTTTGGATCTCATCCCCTACTTCGGTGCGCAGGTACTTTTGAACGGCAGGGGCTGCAGCGATATTGCCCACGGTTGCATTCACGACGAGCAGTTGAAGAATGCCGTCGGTGATATTTTGCTGAGGAACTAAAACGAGGACAAAGGGGCTCTCTTTGGCTTCATAGTAAGAGGAGACCGCCTGTTTGATTTTTTGTATTTGAGCAGACTCAATGGGTTGATCGAGGTAGAGAGGCTCTAATACAGCCGTCAGCTCTTCCAAACTGCCCGGCAACTGCAATCCCAGCGCTCCCACTCCGTGAATATCGATGAGCTCCTCTTTTGAAAGGAGTTGTTCTCGCGCATTGAGGAGAAGGACCCCCCTTAAGGTAGTTTCTTCAGCGCATAGAGTGCTGAGCAACAGAGCAGATAAAAAGATAGATTTACGCAACGGTGACCTCTTTGCAAAGATATACATCTTGAATGGCATGGAGGAGCTTAACCCCTTCCTGCATAGTTTTTTGAAACGCTTTTCGCCCTGTGATCAGTCCCATTCCGCCAGCGCGCTTATTGATGACGGCGGTGGACACTGCATCGGTCAGGTCATTTTTCCCCGAAGGGCCTCCGGAATTGATGAGGCCGATTCTCCCTGCATAGCCATTGAGTACTTGGTAGCGAGTCAAGTCGATCGGATGCTCAGACGCTAACTGCGTGTACATTTTGGGATCGCTCTTGCCAAATTTGAGCGCCTGGAAGCCGCCGTTGCAAACGGGGAGTTTTTGTTTGACGATGTCCGCTCCGATCGTAGCGCCGAGATGGTTAGCTTGCCCTGTGAGGTCCGCTGCTAAATGGTAATCTTCCGAGGCCGTCTTAAAAGCACTATTGCGCAAGTAGCACCACAGAATGGTCGCCATGCCGAGATCGTGAGCCTGAGCAAACGCCTCCGAGACCTCCACAATCTGGCGACGGCTTTCTGGAGAACCAAAATAGATGGTCGCCCCTACTGCTGCGCATCCCATATCGTGAGCTTCTTTGACGGTGGCAAAGAGAGTTTGGTCATACGTATTTGGATAGGAGAGAAACTCATTGTGATTGAGCTTCATGATGAGGGGGATTTTATGGGCATATTTACGAGCCACAATCCCCAGTACGCCTCGAGTCGATGCCATTGCGTTGCACCCTCCTTCGAGAGCCAGCCGAATGAGATTTTCCGGATCAAAGTACTCAGGGTTCGGAGCAAAAGAGGCCCCTGCGCTGTGCTCGACTCCCTGATCGACGGGGAGGATCGAGAGATAGCCCGTATTGGCTAGGCGGCCCGTTTGGAACAAAGCTTGCAGATTGCGCAGAGTGCGGATATTCCGATCGCTTTGGGCAAAGATCTGATCGACCCATTGAGGCCCCGGCAGATGGAGGGTGCTTTTGGGCACTGTTTTACAGGTGTGGTTAAGGAGTGTTTCGGCTTCAGGTCCGAGTTGCTTTTGAATGTCTGAAAAAAGGGTCATGCAGGATCTCCGATAAAGGTACCAGTAAACCGAAATTTTGAATTGTGCGCAAGAGAAGATTGACGAATTCCTGGCGTTGTCATACGCTAGAAGGCATGGATAAAGATGCTCGCTGGAAGCAGCGTTTTACGAATCTAGAAAACGCATACCAATTTTTGGCAGGGGGAGTGGAAAAAAAATCTCTAGACCCTTACCAAGAGGCTGGGATCATTCAGAGTTTTGAGTTTACGTTTGAACTCTCCTGGAAAACTTTGAAGGACTTTTTGGAGAGTCAAGGGACTAACGTTGTTTTCGCACGCGATGTATTGAAAGAAGCTTTCGCAACGGGATTGATCCAGAACGGACATATTTGGATTGAAATGCTCGAAAAGAGAAAGGTTCTAGCACATACCTACAATAGGAAGCAGGCTGCGGATGCTGTTCACTTGATCAAGGAGCGCTATTTCCCTTGTCTCAAACAAGTTTACTTGGAGCTCAAAAAACGATGTTCGGATTAGTCCCCCAAGACATCGAATTGATTGTCGCTGTTTTAAAACGGTATCCCGATGTGGACGAGGCGCTTATTTTTGGCTCTAGAGCGATGGGGAACTACAAACCAGGTTCTGATATCGATATTGCACTGAAAGGGTCGCTTCTTTCGGAGACAGCCATTGACATAGCCGTCGAGCTGAACGAACGCATTCCCCTCCCCTACAAATTCGACGTCCTCGACTACTCTACGATCTCCCACGCCCCTTTAGCCCAGCACATCGACCAGCAGGGGAAGGTTTTTTACAAGAAAAAATAACCACTATTTGCCGCGCTTCGCGGTATACCCAAACAACTTGAAGAGTTGGTTTTTGGCTGCGTCGGGTTTACCCCATAATTTCCGTTCTCACTCGCGTCTTGCCCGAGGGCAATGGCCGCTCGCTCCGAACAAAAATTCTGGGGACCCTCCTTGCCAAATTCCCAACTCTTCAAGTTGTTTGGGTATAAGAATCTTTGATTACTTTTTTAACTGACTTCTAGCAAGAAGCCCTTGATGTAAGAGCTTTCCGGATGGAAGATCGAGATGGGATGATCCAAAGCCTGCCGGTGCTTGCCCAAAATATGGACGGAGCGGCCCGATTCATGGGAGGCGCGGAAGAGGATGTTTTGAAAGAGCGCCTCGTCTACGTGGTAGGAGCAAGAACAGGTGAGCAGTAGTGTGTGGGGAGCCATGTTGGCAATCACGTGCCGGTTGAGTTCCTTGTAGGCGCGGAATGCTTGGGGCACATCTTCCCGTTTTTTCACAAAGGCGGGAGGATCTAAAATGATGAGGTCGTAATCGAGCGGCGCTTTCTTGAGGAAGTCGAATACATCTTCCTGGATAAAGCGGTGCCGCTCTAAGGGCAAGCCATTGAGCGTTATGTTTTTGTCTACGCGGGCGGGGCACCGTCCGCTGATCTCGACGCTGTCGACGTGAGCGGCGCCGCCTGCAAGCGCGGCTACAGAAAATCCGCCTGTATAGGCAAAGCAGTTCAGGACGCGGCGTCCCTGAGAAAGAGAGCGGATGAGAGAGCGCATTTCCCTTTGGTCTAAAAAGAGGCCTGTCTTCTGTCCTTCTACTAGGTCGACCGAGTAGCGGAGGCCATTTTCAACGACTTCCACTTCTTCTACTGCCTCTCCGTAAAGGAGGGCGCGCACTTCCTGGAGCCCTTCTTTCTTGCGGAGGAAGGAGGTGGACTTTTCCAAAATGGTTTTGGGGCGCAGTTCTTGGACCAGTCTCTCTACAATCAGTGGCTTTATCCGTTCCATGCCGGGATGGGCGATTTGTACGACGAGCACCTCTCCGTATCCGTCGACGATGAGTCCGGGAAGGCCGTCCCCTTCTGCATTGATCCAGCGGATGGCATTGGTTTGGAGGGGGTCGAACCAGCGGCGGCGTAAAGAGGCCGCGGCAGCAATCCGTGAAGTGAGGGCTGCTTCTAAAGTCTCTTCTCCGTAGGCGATCATGTGGCCGAGGATAGACCTTCCCTTACTGTTCAAAAGAGCTAGGCCAATTTTTTTCTTCGAGGAGCTGAGAACTGTCCCTAAATCGCCATCGGTAAAGGCGGGGGCCAATGCGACGGCGCCGGAGTAGATCCAGTGGTGCTTTTGGAGGAGGGGTTTTTCTTTCCCGGGTTTTAAGCAAATGCTAATTTGAGTTTCGATGACGATTTTCCTTGTGAGACAACGCGGCCAATGAGGTCATAGCCTGCGATATCGGTGATTTCCACTTCGTAGAGTTTGCCAAATGCGGCACTTTGCGGCCGTCATTGATGATGATCTGTCCATCGATTTCTGGGCACTGTCCTTGGCCTCTTGCGCGCAAGAGCAGTTCCGAGTCGGGGTGGTATCCTTCTACGATCGCCTGTATCCTCTGGCCGATGTATTTTTGGTTTCTCTCTGCGGTCAGTTCGGCTTGGGTTTGTGCGAGGAGCTCAAAGCGCCTTTGCTTCACTTCGGCAGAGATCTGATTGGGCAGTTTTGCCGCATGGGCCTCTTTTTCGAGCGAGAACTGGAAAATACCCACGTTATCGAGAGGAACTTCTTTCACAAAGTCGATCAGTGCCTGAAAATGTTCTTCTGTCTCTCCGGGAAATCCGACCATCAAACTCGTCCGGATGACCACATTTGGAACCTCTTCTCGGAGACGGGCCAAAATTCCCAAAATCTGCTCTCGTGAGGTGGTGCGGTGCATCGCCTTGAGCATGTCGTTATGGATGTGCTGGATCGGCATGTCGAGGTAGGGGCAAATGCGTTGATCGCTCTTCATGAGGGCGATCAGCTCCTCATCGATCTCGTCGGGATAAAGATAGAGGAGGCGGAGCCAAAAGTTCTGTTTTACTTTGAGCATTTCCCGAATCAGGGCGGCCAGAGCCCCTTTCTCTTTTCGGTCTTTGCCAAAGTCGCCGAGGTCTTGCGCAATCAAGATCACTTCAAAGACGCCTTGCGATAAAAGGGCGTTGAACTCTTTCAAAACCCGCTCTTCCGTTTTGCTCTTGAGGGGCCCTTTGATATTCGGAATGATGCAGAAGGCGCACCGCTTTTTGCACCCTTCTGCGATTTTCAGATAGGCGTAATGTTTCGGTGTAGAGAGGGTGCGAGGTACTTCGCCCCATTCTAAATAGCTGCGGGCGGAGGTAACGGCTTCCCCTTGCGCACCGGAGCGAACGGCGTCGAG
>CAYHED010000031.1:0-11862 GCA_964355615.1 uncultured bacterium | reverse complement strand
TAATGGAGAGGAACCAGTATATCAGATCAAAATTTTATTTGGATAGGTTCATGAAGTAAACACCCTCTGTGCGCCACTGATTTGCATCATCTGCTCTAAATAAAACGCCCCCAACGTCCAATTGAGCATCACAGGGACCTTACCCGCAAAAAGGAGGGCCATATAAGTGAGATAAGCTCCCACTGTAGCAGGCAAAAGAATAGCTACGCGCTCTTCAGGCAACCCGCGAAAGACCTGCGCCAATACCAATACAGCTCGCCGTAATTGCTTGTAAGTTAGAACCCCTGCTATTTCATCTGCGTAGACGGCAAAAGGGGCCAAACTAGTGGTCGCATTCAGAAATACTTCTGGCAATGTTTTTCCAGGGTAGAACTGCCAATCAGGACGATTTTTTTCTACAGGCCATCCTAATACAGTGGAGGGCGGCGGCGGATTTAATGGCCTGCCCCTTTCTGCTAGATTGAGTGCATCCTCTACAGTCTCTATTTGATCTGGATAGACACGCCCTAAGTGGTAGGTTTTTCCTAAAAAAGCGACGAATTCAGCGATATTGAGTGAATCCATTTTCAAGTCCACTCCGAAGCGCATCTCAGGGGAAATTTTCAGATCTGGGGAGTTGAGGATCTGACGAATTTCTGTATACAGTTTAGATTGGACTGCTGGGGAGATCTCCACTTTGACCAGATTCGTAGCCTCCTGTGTTCCCTTGGGCACAGCACTGTCCCAAAAATATTGAGGAACAAGTTGCAAAGGCTCCCCCCCCCCTTGGTTATACCAATTCTCCATGTACTGATTGAGTTCAAGCCGATTGCCTGACCGAGGAAAATCGCTCGGCTCACCGAGGATCTCAATTTCTACTTTGCGGCGTGGTGCGAAAAACAGACCATTTTTCAAAACCATCTTGCCAGCCCTTACAACAGCCGATTTTAAATCATAGGAAAAATCGGGCAGAGCTTTTGAAAACGAGCTCCCCCATAAGCCTTTGGTACGAATTAAAATGATATTTGCTTCGGGGCATATTTGTAATAAATTGTAGATTCCCGCATTGCCTTTCAGAGCTTCTCGAGCAGTAAATTTCACTTTTCCACCGGGATAAAAGAGAACATTTTCCCCTCGTCTGAGCGCAGCCGCCATTTCGACAAACGCTTGGTCTGCCTTTTTGACTTTATATTGATTGACTGAGGTCAAAAAATTGGGAACAGAGAAGGCTTTTAACCTCTTCAAAAAAAAGTGAGCCAGAGGAAATCGATAAATATAATCCATCACTACCGGGCGCATACGAAAATGGGGCCATAACCAAGCGAGTAAAATCAAAGGATCTGTATAGGCTACGTGATTTGGAAGCAAAAGAAATCCGCCCGGATATCGCCGGGGAAATTGGGCAAGACCATTGAACTGCGCTCGAGCGCAGTTCAATGTAACGCGATAACGAAGAGATAACAATAAACGTAATAAATAAAAAAACATGAATCACCCCCGGAATACCGCTTCAGCAACCAATGGTTTTTACTGACTCTACAGA
This sequence comes from uncultured bacterium, assembly GCA_964355615.1. Classification (GTDB taxonomy): domain Bacteria; phylum Chlamydiota; class Chlamydiia; order Chlamydiales; family SM23-39; genus CAIVVG01. Next base: position 10,340 of record CAYHED010000031.1, on the reverse strand, counting down.
CATATCAGGTTTTAGTCCACCACTACCTCAATCGAGACGGCAAAAGGGGTCGCCGCGGCGACGGACATCGTTAAAACAAGTCAAAACCTCGCAACCTTATCGATGTAAAGCATATCCGGTGGTGGCGGGTGCGTCACGACGGAGGATCCCGTAATTGTCTGCCAAGGAGTCTGACGTGAGTCGCTCATAACTCATGGCGTAATTGCGCCGTTTTTCTGGATGTGCGGGATCGCTGTCATCCATGGGATCGTTGTAATAAACAACCCCTCCACCACGCCCCCCTGTTTTCTCAGCACCTACCAAGAGAATCGCGTGCCCCATAACACGCCCTTCTACTTTGCGAGCCGTGCGACTCCAGCCGTATACTTCTTGCCCTCCCAACTGTTTGCCTAATGGCATCGGGGGATCTTGGTAATGAGGGAGACCGAATGAGCCGTTTACAGACAGAGGGCCCCACTTCTGCAGCTCACCGATCAACGCATCAATGGGTTGAGAGGGGCTCCAAGCAGACACTTTGAGTCCGTGGATATCCGCAGAGGCCTTCTTCGCTAAATGATCCGAAAAAGAATTTTGATCAGAAGGAGCTAGCTCAGCCCATTTGTTTGTGCGAAAGTGTCCGCGCAACGGTGGGTCCAGGTCCACGATCGAGCTAAATACGGCTTGAGGGGTCGTCCCCAATTCAGAGAGAAAGGTCAGATTGATGTCCGAACGCTTCTGGAGTTTGCAATAAACCAGGTAATCGTACAAAGTGCGATGAGCAGTTTGCTCCAAAAACCTAGGGATAATCGCGCTCAGTTTCACTTCGGCAGGTAAGGCTTCTAATATGTTCAATATTTGTTGTTGCTCAGGGGTCTTGATACTCTCCAAAGTCGTCGCAGTCAAAAACCGCTGAACCGCTCCTTGATTCAGTTGGTCTGCAATGTCGGGTAGAGACCTTTCATGTGCCGAGGCGGCCTTCCTCCGCTTTGAGGCAATTTGCTCCCAGATTCGTTCCTTCAATTCCACAGTATTCGGAGCCTTGTATCTCTCGCGCAACGCATTAAAGACGTAATACCAACAGGTATTGTCCTTCGAGCCTCTCTGCAAGACCCGTGTACGAGTATCGGGACCTTCCAAAGGCCTCGGCTCCCTGGGGTCTGGTTTCCCTAGTTGGGGTGGACAAAAGACGAGATTTAAGCTTGCGGCTGCCATAAAAATCCTTATTTAATAACACGCAATTATACATGATTTGCAGTAAAAAATCAATTCAAAACATATTATTAAAAAAACCCCAATTTACAGAATCCTGGGATTCTGGTATACTGGGGCTCTACCCAAAAGGAGGTTTATATGGGTGCTCAATCTCAAGCCCATCATCACGAAAAAGTAAAAATGACTATCGAGTGTACATCGGACGAGAGGATCTACATTAAGATGCTGGCTGCCAGGGCCCGCTTGAACTTAAGTGAATTCCTTCTGTCTCGTGTTAGAAATGATTTCCCTAAACAGAAAAAACCTAACAAGAAGACCCTGGAGTCTATAAGAGAAGGTCGCAAAGGCAGGGGCACGGCCTGTGAATCTCTGGAGGATTTCTGGGATAAGATGGGAGTTCGGCCCGATGCTTAAACCATTTTTCACGCGCCGTTTCAAAAGATTTGAACACAACAAACCTGTAAAAACTGAACTCAATGTGGTTTTGAGTTTCTTGCTTAAACATCAAAAATTACCCGAGAAATATTTGGACCATCCACTGAGTGGGGATTATAGGGGCACGAGGGAGTGCCATTTAAAGCCTGACGTACTCTTTATCTACTGGACTGACGATACGTTTGTTCAGCTTTATCGCATCGGCTCGCACTCGGAGTTGTTCTAAATAGCCTTGGAGAAGTGCCCCTTATGCAAATAGGCGTCGAAGGCGCTGGCGACGGAGCGGATGAAGAGTCTGCCGAGGGGGGTGGGGGTGATTTTGTGGAGGGTCTGCTCAATGAATCCCTCCTGTTCGAGCTGGTCCAATGAGCCTTGGATCCCCATAAAGTAAGTATCGAAGTCGCCGGGGAATTTCCGTTTGTCGAGTTCAAACTGGCACATGAGCGATTGGATGGCCCAACGGCGGAGCAAGTCGTCTTCGCTGAGAACAAATCCTCGATGGACGGGGAGGCGCCCCTCTGCGACCGCAGTTTGATAGTCTCCGAGTTCTTTGAGGTTTTGGAAGTAGGTGTTTTCCAAAAAGCCGATCGCTGTGAGTCCGAGCCCAATCATATCTTGCGCCAGCTGAACGGAGTACCCTTGAAAATTGCGGGTGAGCTTTTTCTCTTGGTACGCTTTTGTCATCGGGTCGTTCCCTAATGAAAAATGGTCCATGCCGATGGCTGTGTAGCCGGCCTCCATCAACTTGGCGCGCGCGGTGACGTAGAGGCGGAATTTTTCCTCTGTGGAGGGAAGGGTTTCATCGGGAATGGCTTTCTGATGCTCTTTGAGCCAAGGGACTTTTGCGTAGGAGTAAAGGGCAATGCGGTCGGGTTTGAGCGAGATGATCCGGTCGATCGTCTTCGAGAAGCGCTCTACCGTTTGGTGGGGAAGTCCATAAATGAGATCCATATTGATCCCCTCAAAGCCGAGGCGGCGCCCTATTTCATAGCTCATAACTGTCATCTCTTCGCTCTGGCGGCGGCGCACCGCCTCTTGCACAACTGGATCGAGGTCTTGTACGCCGAAACTAATGCGGTTGAACCCGAGCTCTTTTAAGAGGGAGAGCTTCTCTCCTCCATCGGCGTACACAGTGCGGGGGTCGACCTCAATGGAGATCTCATCTTGGGGTCCCCAGCTAAAATGGGAGCGGAGCGCGGTCATGACTTGGGTCAGTTCGGGGGCGGTGAGAGAGGTGGGGGTCCCTCCGCCGAAATGGAGCTGTGTCACGCGCCTTTTTGTGGAAAAGGAGTGTGCGACCCGTGCAATTTCTTGGAGGAGGTGATTGCAGTAAGTGGCTTGCCGCTCGGGTTTTCGATTGAGGACGACGGAGCAGGCGCAAAAGAGGCACATCGTTTTACAAAACGGGATGTGGAGGTAGAGAGAAAGAGGTTTAGTGGAGCCGTTGAAAGAGGCGAGCTTGCTTTTCAATAACTCTTCTGTCTGCGGGGCAAATTGGGGGGCTGTGGGGTAGCTGGTGTAACGTGGAACGGGACGGTTCCATTGATTGAGGAGGGATGGATCGACGTAAATCAGATCATCTTTCAAGAGAGCGCCTCTTTCTGATTTTTTTCTGCGCTTCTGCGCTTCTGCACTCATCGTAGCTGATCGGTTTCTCTCCGCTGTAATTCCAAGGCCTGTGTAGTTTGGACCGGTTTATCAGCGCAGAAGCCCTTCGGGCAGCAGAAGCGCAGAAGCGCAGAAAAAAGATTCATGAAATTTCCATGACCTCGGCGACCAATGCTTTCACAGATTCTACAGGCATATCGGGTTTTAAGCCATGCCCTAAATTCAAGATGAAGCTGGGGTCGCCGTGCATGGAATCGAGAAGCCTTCGTACCTCAGCCCGAATGACGGGGATCGGTTGGTACAAAAGCTCTGTGCTTAAATTCCCTTGCAACACTCTCTCGGGTCCTACCCTCCTTCGCACTTCGGGCAAAGGAGTGTGCTCATCTAAGCTCAGTGCCACCAAAGGAACAGCGCTCCACTCATCGAGATACAAGGCGCCCTCCCGCATAAACACAATCGTCGGGACGGAAGAGGCTTGCACGAGCCGCTGGATGTAGGGAAGAGAGAACTCCAAGAACTCTTCACGAGAAAGGAGATTGGCCCAAGAGTCGAAGATCTGGATGGCTTGGGCGCCCGACTGGATTTGGAAACGGATACTCGCTTCAGTGACCGCAGCCAATTTATCCAGCAGTTTGTGAAGGGCCTCTTTCGGCCACTCCTTGTAGTTTTCCACCAAATAGGTGGCGACGGTAAAGGGGGCTCCACAAAAGCCGATGAGGGGCACTTTGAGAGAGCGCCGAAGCATCCGGATCGTCTCCCCGACGGGCGCCAGGGCCTCTTCTACTGGAATGAGGGGCAAAGAGTCCACCATCGCAGGGGTGACGAGCGGTGTGACCACAGGCCCCTCTCGGAAATCGAGCTTGAGCCCTAAAGCGAGCGCCACCGTAGTGATGTCCGAAAAGAGGATCGCGGCATCGACGCCGAGCAAGTCAACAGGAAGGTGCGTCACCCGAGCGGCGAGCTCGGGGGTAAAGAAGAGTTCGCGCAAGCTCCGCTGCTTCCTCAGAGCTCGGTATTCGGGGAGGTAGCGCCCCGCCTGACGCATAAGCCAAACGGGAGGGCGTCCCCGATTTTGCCCGGCTAAGGCGTCGAGCAATTTCACTAGCGCCTTGGGTTGAGGAGTCTTTCTACGATGGCATCGACGGTAAAGCCAAATTCCTGCGCAAGATCGGGAGCGGGTGCGGACTGGCCAAACCCTTCCATGCAAATCGCGATCCCCTCTCTGCCGATGTATCTATGCCAACCGAAATCGGTTGCTGCCTCAATGGAGACGCGGAGACCCAAATCTCCCTCGACAACCGACCGTTTGTAATCGTCGCTTTGCTTTTCAAAGATCTCCCAGCAAGGCATCGATACAACGCGCACACTCTTATCTACTTTCTCCAAGCGCTCGGCTACTTCCATCGCCAAAGAGACCTCTGAGCCAGTGGCAAAAAGGGTAAAGTCTGGTTTGCGCTTCTCTTGTCTCACAATATAGGCGCCCCGCCCCATCCCTTCCGTAAAGGGGATTTTGGTGGCGGCCAGATCGGGGAGGTTTTGGCGCGACAACACGATCGCCGTCGGTCCTTTGTAGCGGAGCGCAGCGAGCCACGCCATCCGCACTTCGTGCGAATCGGCTGGGCGGATCACATGCAAATGGGGAATGGCCCGAAGAGCGGCTAAGTGCTCTATAGGTTGGTGGGTAGGGCCATCTTCTCCTAGGAAAATGGAGTCGTGCGTAAACTGGTAGATGGTGTGGTAAGGAGAGAGGGCGGCTAACCGAATGGCATTGCGCATATAGTCGGAAAAGGTTAAAAACGTGCCGCAGAAAGGTTGGATCATCCCCGTGAGAGAAAGGCCGCTGGCCATCGCCGCCATCGCAAATTCGCGAACGCCGTACTTGATATTGCGCCCCCCAAATTGCCCAGGCCCGATGACAGACAAATCCTTCATCATCGTCAGATCGGAGCAAGAGAGGTCAGCCGACCCGCCGTAGAGCTGCGGCAACACGCGGCCGAGAGTCTGCAAACAGACTTGGGACGAAGCGCGGGTCGCCATCGGCGATTTGATCTCGATCGCATTCAAAGTTGCTTCCAAATCGGCGGGGAGAAAGGAAGAGGCCATTTTCTCATAGTCAGCCGCCAGTTCGGGATACGCCTTTGAAAACCGGCGGAACATCTCATTCCAATCGCTTTCTAACTCAGCCTCTTTTTCCAGTTTGTTCTCAAAGAAAGTTCTGACCGATTGAGCGACACAAAAATCCTCTTTCGGGAGGCCGAGCGCCTCCTTTGTCGCAGCGACCTCTTCGGGCCCCAATGGAGAGCCGTGCACTTTGTGAGTCCCCGCTTTGTTGGGAGACCCCTTGCCGATCACAGTGCGCAAGACGACTAAAACAGGGCGCTCCTGTTTCTTGCGAATCTCCCCAAAAACCGCTTCCATCCGGTCGAAGTCATACCCATCGACCTCATAGACGTCCCATCCATAGGCCTTGTAGCGCTCCTTGGTGTTTTCTGAGCAAGACTCTGAGAGAGGGCCGTCGAGCGAAATATTGTTCGCGTCGTAAACCAATATTAAATTATTGAGTTTTAAATGCCCTGCGAGCGAAGAGGCCTCCGAAGAGATCCCCTCGATGATGCACCCATCTCCAGCCACGCAGATCACTTTGTTTGTGAAGAGGGGGAACTCCTCCCGATTGAACTTGGCCGCTAAAATCTTGAGTCCCAGCGCCATCCCCGCCGCATTGCCGACCCCCTGTCCGAGAGGACCTGTCGTGGCCTCTACACCCGGCGTCACCCCATATTCGGGGTGGCCCGGCATCTTGGAGTGGAGCTGACGAAACCGCTTGATCTGTTCTAACGAGAGATCAAACCCTGAGAGATGGAGACAAGAGTAGAGCCACATGGAGCCGTGGCCCGCTGAGAGAACCAGCCGATCTCGGTTCGGCCATTTTGGATTTTTCGGATTCTGGAGCAAAAACGTCCCATACAGGAAAGCCCCCAGCTCTGCGCAACCCATCGGCATGCCCGGATGACCCGAGTTGGCTTTTTGCACTGCCTCGATCGAGAGCTGCCGAATGGCATTCGCGACTTTTCCGAGCTGTTTCTTTACATCTTCGTCCATATCTGTCCTTTCCTTGAAGGACTCCATTTTGAGCCAAAACCCCCTATCCCTGCAATCAAATTTAACCACCGAACGCAAATCTAACCACAGAGAAGAAGGAGGTAGCACAGAGGAAAAATGGAAAAAATCCCTACTTTTTCCTCTGTGCCTCTGTGGTTAAACCAACTCTTGACTTTCAAGCCTGCTCTTCAGTACCATTAGAACCACTTATGACATCTCAAGACGTCCGCCGAGCCTTCCTCAATTACTTCAAAAAGCACGGCCACACCATCGTCCCCTCTTCCCCCGTCATCCCCCACGACGACCCCTCCCTCCTATTCATCAATGCGGGGATGAACCAGTTCAAAGATGTCTTTCTAGGGCGCTCGCAGCGAGACTACACCCGCGCGACCACGACCCAAAAATGCATTCGAGTCGGCGGAAAACACAATGACCTCGACAATGTGGGCCACACTTCGCGCCATCTCACCTTCTTTGAGATGCTCGGTAACTTTTCTTTTGGCGACTACTTTAAAAAAGAGGCGATCGCCTTTGCGTGGGAGGTCTCCACACAGGTATTTGGTTTTGATCCCGACAAGATCTGGGTCTCTGTGTTCCGCGATGACGATGAGGCATTTGCCCTTTGGGAAAAACACATTTCTCCCAAGAGACTCGTCCGCTTCGGAGAGAAGGAGAATTTTTGGGCCATGGGAGACACAGGTCCTTGCGGTCCATGTTCGGAGCTGCTCTATGACCGAGGGGACAAGTACGGCTCTGCGAAGAGCCCTTATGACGACACTTCGGGCGAGCGTTACCTCGAGTTCTGGAATTTGGTCTTCATGCAATTTGCCAAAGACGCCTCGGGCAAGATGGATCCCCTTCCCAAACAATCCATCGATACAGGTTCGGGACTCGAGCGGGTCATGTCGCTCAAAATGGGCGTAGAAAATGTATTCCAGACCGATGTGCTCCGCAGTCTGATCGCTCAAGTAGAACAGATTTCAGGTCAGAAATATGGGGGCAAAAACGACCCCGCATTCCACGTGATTGCCGACCACATTCGAAGTCTTTCTTTCGCGATTGCCGACGGCGTGCAGCCGAGCAACACCGATCGGGGCTACGTGCTGCGCAAAATTTTGCGCAGGGCCGTTCGCTATGGTCGTATGTTAGGGCTACAGCGCCCCTTCCTTGGAGAGGTCCTTCCCCGCTTGGTGGCGACGATGGGTGACGATTTCCCCGAATTAAAAACGGCGGAAACGCGCATCGCTGAAATCTTGGGCGTCGAGGAAGAGGCGTTTTTGCGCACTCTGCAGCGAGGAGGGCAGCTCCTGGCCCAAGTCGTCGACCGCTCTCGGGTTGTGAAGACCATTTCAGGCGATGATGCCTTTAAACTCAAAGATACGTACGGGTTTCCCTTTGAAGAGATCGCTCTGATCGCAAAAGATGAGCACCTCGCCATCGATCAGGCTCGGTTTGAAGTGCTTGAAAAAGAGGCTAAAGACAAATCGCGCAAGGCGCAAAAGAGCACAGACCAACAGTTCGACGCCAACTTCTTTGCTACCTGCCCCAAAACCCACTTTGAGGGGTATGAAACAGCGGGTACCGATTCGGTGGTGACCGCGATCATCGTGGGCGGCGCCTTTGCAGATGAGATCCGCGAGGGCGAATCGGGCATCGTGCTCTTGGACAAAACCCCCTTCTACTCTGAAATGGGTGGACAGGTGGGCGACCGAGGACACATTGGCCCCTTTGAGGTAGAAAACTGCACATCGCCCTTCCCAGGCATCATTGCCCATACGGGAAAAATGGCCTCCGGGATCTTGCGCGTGAAGGATGCTGTGCATGCACGGATCGACACAGCGCGGCGCAAAGAGATCCAAAATAACCACACAGCGACCCACTTGCTCCACTGGGCCTTGCAAAAAGTGTGTGGCCCCCACATCAAGCAGGCGGGCTCTGTGGTCGATGACCGGCGGCTCCGCTTTGATTTTAGCCACCACAAGCCCGTTACGTCGCCTGAACTCCGTGAAATTGAACACCTCGTCAATGAAAAGATCCGGACCGACCACGCCGTGGGGGTCTATGAGTTGGCTTATGACGAAGCCCAAAAACGGACCGACATCAAGCAGTTTTTCGGCGAGAAATATGGCTCTAAAGTACGGGTCATCGACATCGATTTCTCCAAGGAGCTCTGCGGAGGAACTCACACCTCTCGGTTGGGCACTATTGGACTGTTTAAGATTGCCAAAGAGAGCAGCATCGCTGCTGGAGTGCGCCGCATTGAGGCGATGACCGGCAAACAGGCCGAGATGCTTGTGGAGCAGCAAGAGGATTTATTACATTCGCTGGGCGCGCAATTGAAAGTGCTCCCGAATGGACTGAGTGAAAAAGTAGAAGCTATGATCGAAGAAAACCGGCTCCTCACTCAAGAACTCAAAGTGCACCGCAAAGGGCAACTGAAACAGCTTTTGACCCAGTGCCTCTCTCACAGAGAAAAAGTGGGGACCATCACACTGATTGCAGCCGAAGTGGGCGTGGGGACAGAGGAACTGACCGGCTTTGCCGATGACCTCCTCAAAGAGCTCCAGTCGGGCGTCGTCGCTCTCGGCGCGGTTGCCGGAGAGCGTTGCCAACTCCTGATTGCGGTGAGTCCCGATCTCGTCCAAAAAAACATCTTTGCCTCGAGCTTGATCAAAGAGATCGCCCCCCTCATTCAGGGCGGCGGCGGCGGCAAACAAAACATGGCTCAGGCCGGCGGAAAAGATCCCAGCGGCATGAAAAAAGCACTGGAACGGGTCCGACAACTTTTGAAAGATCAATGAACCACCTCTTTGAGGGGCTCTGGGATTCTCCCAAAGCCTATTTGATTGCCGACTTTCTGAAAAATACGGGGAAGTCAGTGCTCGTGTTGACGGGCGGCACTCGAGAAGATTCCCTCTTTGCCAATTTGTCCTTCTTTGCTAAAGATCCCCCCATTGAATTCCCCGCCTGGGAAACCCTTCCCGGCGAAGAGATCCCTCCCAGCCCCGACATCATCGGCAAGCGATTTGAGGCTTTAGACAGGCTCATCCATAAAAAGGGGCCCGTCATCCTCCTCTGCCCCATCCCGGCCTTGCTTCTCAAAGTCGCCCCCCCTAAACAACTCAGAGCGCTTCTCCATCGCTGGAAAGTGGGCTCCCGCATCGACTTTGACCAAATCCCCCAGATCCTCACCGACCTCGGCTATAGGCGCTCAACCGTCGTCTCCGATAAAGGGGAATTCGCCGTGCGCGGAGGGATCATCGACCTCTTTCCGGTCGCCTCTTCCGACCCCTTTCGGGTCGAGTTTACCGGCGACGAGATTGAGACGATCCGCACCTTCGATCCAGTGGGCCAAAAATCGATCGCCAAGGCCGACTCTCTCTTCTTATGCCCTGCTAAGGAGAATGCCTTAACAGCCAATATCACGGACTATCTGGGCCCCGAGTTCATTGTTTTTTGGGATGAACTGCTGAGCATCGAAGATGCCATCATCAACCTCAAGGAGATGCCCGGTTCTCGCTCCGTCCTCTTCACCCCTTTTGCCGACATCTGGAAACTTTTCTCCTCTCAGCAACAAGTGTTCTGTTCCGACGCTCCCCTCGAAGAACTCTCCTTTGCTGGAGTCCCCTTTCAGGCCACAAGAACCCCACACTCCTTTGCGAGAGTGATGGACTGTTTGGACCACCTGCCCGAAGGGACCGTTTTCTTAAACACCAATGAGACCGAAGAAGCCGAGATGAGGCGGCAACTTCCTATGATTCCTAAAAAAGCCCACTTTGAAAAAGGGTATCTGTCGTCCGGATTTGTCTCGGAAAAAGCGGCCTTCGTCCCCAATGTGGAATTCAGTAAGCGGGCCCATATCCGCAGGCAAAAGTGGCGCAGCACCAGCCACACACCCGCCTCTGAATTTCACGAGTTGACCCCCGGAGATAGAGTCGTCCACTTCCACAACGGCATCGGCATCTACCGAGGGATGGAAACCCAGAGCAACCACCTCGGCAAGCCCA
>CAYHED010000030.1:0-11939 GCA_964355615.1 uncultured bacterium | reverse complement strand
TCAAAGAGGGGATTTGAGAGACGAGACCGTCCCCAATGGACAGGAGGGTATACACTTTCGCCGCTGTGCCCAGCGACATCCCGTGCATCATGTTCCCTATGATCAAGCCGCCGATGATGTTGATCACCGCGATCACAATGCCGGCGATCGCATCGCCCTTGACGAACTTCATCGCGCCGTCCATGGCTCCGTAAAGTTGGCTCTCTTTGGTCAGGCCGAGACGTAGTTCGCGAGCCGTCTGCTGGTCGATGACTCCGGAGCGGAGGTCGGCGTCGATCGACATTTGCTTACCTGGCATCGCATCCAAAGTGAAGCGGGCGGCCACTTCAGCGACCCTCTCGGCGCCCTTCGTCACCACGATGAACTGGACGATAGTGATGATCAAGAAGACAACGCCTCCCACCACATAATTGCCCCCTACGACGAAATTGCCGAAGGCTTCGATGATGTGCCCGGCGTAGGCGTGGAGCAAAATCTGGCGCGTAGAGGAGATGTTGACCCCCAGGCGGTACAGGGTCGTCAGAAGGAGGAGCGAGGGGAACATCGACAGGTGGACCGCTTTTTGGATATAGAGCGCCACAAATAAAAGGGAGATCGAGACCGTTAAATTCAGGGCGATGAGCACGTCGATCACAGCGGGAGGAACGGGGAAGATGAGCATCGCGATGATCGCCATCACGAGCGCAGCCAAGATCAGGTCGCTTGAATTCGAAATCGTTCCAAGAGCTTTTTCGCCCCCTAGAAATCTCGTTAGTCTATCTAAAATTTTACTCACTTAAATAACTCTGTGTTGGTATCGGGGTTCTCTTCCAGCGACTTGATCCACTTCAAGATCTCAGCCACCGCTTCGTAGGTATCCTCAGGTATATAATCCGCAATTTGCCCATTCCTGTATAGATCCCTCGCTAAATCTACGTTTCGCATGATCGGGATTTTATTTTCGATCCCTATTTTTATGATCTGCTCCGCCACAGCTCCCACACCCATCGTCAAGATGATCGGAGCGGGCTCTTCTTCTGGGTCGTATTTGAGGGCCACTGCGATGTGCGTCGGGTTGGTGATGATCGTGCGCGCCCGCTTGGCGGCCCTGGGCCCCTCCTGATAGGCAATCTCACGAGACAGTTCTTTACGCCGCCCCTTGATCATCGGGTCACCTTCAGTATCTTTATACTCCTGCTTGATCTCGAATTTTTCCATCATCATCTCTTTGGCAAAATTCTTCTTTTGGAAGCCTAAGTCAAAAAGACCGACGAGGAGAAAGAAGATCCCCACCTGGATCGCCGCTTTGAATAAAAAGCTGTTGACCAAGCTCGCACTCGCCAAGACGGGGAGCAAGACGCTCGAGATGATCTGCGGCAACGCCTCCATCACGATCAGGTAGATGATCACCCCCGCACCGATGATTTTGGCAATCGACTTGATCAGTTCAACCAGCACCTTGAGCTTGAACTTTTGCTTGATCCCTTCAATCGGATTGAGTTTTTTGAGATCGAACTTCATCGCCTCAAAAGAAAAAGCAGGTCCAATGACCAAAAAACTGACGATCACGCCGACAAAACAGACGATCCCCATGATCGGCAGGCTCGATTGCAAAATGATCTGGATCGCGATGAGGAAATAGCCCCCCGCCCGGCCGCCAAAATCCCCTCCCGTGTTGGGGATCTCTCGGAATGTCTGCAGCATAAACCCGGCCAGATTCTGAAAGAGGTACCCAATCGCGGCCAGCGTCCCCAAGATCGAGACCATAAAGGTCATCGCGGCGGGAAGGTCTTGCGCCTTCGCAACTTGTCCCTTTTTACGCGCATCTTTTAACTTCTTCGGGGTGGCCTTTTCGGTCTTTTCTGCCATCCTTCCACTTTAGCCTAGACGAAAAAGAAAATCAACTGGCACACTGTTGGCGAACTTTTAACAAAAGGAATCGAATATGGCAACGATGTTAGGGCGAACTCGCAACGAAACGATGTTAGAGCAAGTTTACGGAAATGTGACCGGGACTTTGAAGGGTCAGGCCTTTTTCAGCACCGCCGTGTCATTTGGAGTCCAGCAGAGCCTTGGACGCAATGGGTCTGTGTCTTTGGCGGCAGGGGCTTTGGCCTATGTGACCGTTGTGATTGAGGGTGTCGTACGACCTATTTTTCAGGAAATCGCGCAAACGTGTAGAGGACAGCGAAATGACCTAGTGGACTATGTTGTGGCGATGTTACGGGTGGGTGTTGCGGTGGTTGGCGCTGCAGCGCTTTTGACTGCATGTGGAGCCCCGATGACAGCCTTTAAGGTGTCGGAAATGGTCTTCACAAACTGCATCATTCGAGCGGCTACGAAGGCTTTTAACCTCAATCCCTACACCTTTACCCCACCGGTTGTGGTTTAAAATCGAGGCTCTGCCTCGAGCACCGCAAAAGGGCTTTGCCCTTTTGAATCCGATGGATTAAGATGGGGGCATGTACCCCCATCCGAATTGGATTGAAGTCGACCTCGCGCAGTTTCGAAAAAACATCGCCGCTGTGCGGCGTCATATCGGTAAGAGTCTCTACTGCCTTCCGGTCAAGGCCAATGCCTATGGTCACGGGCTCATTCCCATGGCTAAGGCCGCTGCTGAGGCGGGGGTCGATTACCTCGGTGTCTCTTGTCTGCAGGAGGGTGCTGCGCTTCGCCAAGCGGGGGTTATCACCCCTATTTTAGTGTTGGGGGCGATCCACGAAGATCAGGTCGCCGACTTGCTTGCGCTCGATTTAGAATTTACTATCAGTTCTCGGTTCAAGGCGGAGCTCGTCGCGGGGCATTGTCGCAAAGTGGGGCGTAAGGGGCGGGTGCATCTGGAAGTGGATACCGGCATGCAGAGGACGGGGGTGCGGGCGGCGAGCGCTGTGCCGCTGTTCGCTTTTTTGTATGAGGCTGGATGCTTTGAGGTGGTGGGACTGTACTCCCATTTTGCTACGGCTGGCGATCCTCAAGATCCGATTGCCTTGCGACAACACAATGAGTTCCACGAATTGCTAGCGCACCCGATTTTCCAGGGACACTCGTTAGTGACTCATATCGCCAATTCAGGGGGTACGACCCACCTTCCTCAGGCGCACAGGCACATGGTGCGCCCCGCTTTCTTAAGTCTTGGGTACCCGCCCGGAGCGCTGCCGGGGATCGCTCCCTGTTTTAGCCTTAAGTCGACAGTCTCCTTTTTCAAGGTCGTGCAGGCGGGGGAGGGGGTGAGCTATGGACATACGTACAAGGCTTCTCGGCAAACGAGGATTGTGACGGTGCCGATCGGGTATGGAGATGGGTACCGAAGGGCACTTTCCTCTAAAGGCGCTGTGCTCATTCGAGGGCGCCGCTACCCCATTGCAGGGACTATTTGTATGGACCAGTTCATGGTCGATATTGGAGATGGAGAGGCGTACGTAGGCGATGAGGTGGTGCTGATTGGAAAACAAGGAGGGGAAGAGATTCCCCTCCAGGAGATCGCACGCCTCTGCGATACGATCCCTTATGAGATTTTGTGCGGCTTTACGGAGAGAACACCCCGGATTTACGTTGAGCAGTCACGTTGAGGTGGTAGACCGTAGTCTGCGCCTGGCTTGCGCTATCAATATAGGCATAAGCATTCAGAGCTAAAGCCCCCAATGTAAACATCAACATGTCCCCTTGGAGATATTTTGACAAAAGAAAGGCGGTAAAGAGCGTGCTCACAATGCAAGCAGTCAGACAGGCTCCCATGTTATGCGAGGCGGAAATAACCGGTTTCTCATCTCCATGAACAGCGAGAGGGACATCTTCATGGGCATAACGTTGGTAGAGCTTGTGAATCTCGCGCGCCGCGAAGGCGGTTCCCACAAAGGGAAGGGAGAAGAGGAGGAGTTTTTGCCAAGAAATCTCAGCCAGAGCCACCCTTTGTACAGCGTGGTCCACCGGGCGCCGTGCCGCGCCTCCCTCTTCATCGCCTGTTACTCTTTCCAAATCGGCTGGTGAAATCCCCAGGCTTTCCGGACGAGACTGTCGGGGTGGTAGCTGTGATGCAGAGGGGGAATTGCGGACTCCCCCGAGAATCGTTGATGCTGACATAAATGCTCCTTGAGTTAAGAGGCATCACTTTACAAGAGCTTGACGATTTACTCAAGAAAAATTTACTTGTCAGGCGTGGAAGAACAAAATTACGTCTCCGTCTTGGACGGTGTAGTCGCGCCCTTCGGAGCGAGCTTTGCCTACTTCGCGGGCACCAACTCGTCCTTGGTAACGGATCATGTCATCAAAGCTCACGACCTCTGCTCGGATAAACCCTTTTTCAATATCGCTATGGATTTTTCCTGCGGCCTCCGCGGCGCCAGTTCCTTTGTGGATGGTCCAGGCGCGGGTCTCGATCTCTCCTGTGGTGATGTAGGTGATGAGGTCGAGGAGAGAAAAGGCCTCTTTGATGAGCCGGTCGAGTCCTGATTCTTTGAGGCCGAGGCTCAGGAGAAACTCGCGGGCATCTTTTTCATCGAGCCTAGAAATCTCCTCTTCGATGCGGGCGCAGATGGGGACGACGCTGCTCCCTTCTTTGGCGGCGTATTCGCGGACTCTTTGTACGAGGGCATTATCGAGAGCGGGGACGTCGTTTTCACCGACGTTGCAGATATAGAGCACTTTCTTCTTGGTGAGGAAGGGGTAGAGGCGGGCGATTTCTTCTTCTTCGGGAGTCATCGCCATTTGTCTTAAAGGGAGCTCTTGATTGAGGTAGGCCATCGCTTTTTTCAAAAAGTCAATGCGGGGGAGCAATTCTTTATTGCCTTTGGCCTGTTTTTCTAAGCGGCTCAAAGTGTTTTCAGCCATCTGGAGATCGGAGAGGATGAGCTCGAGGGTGATGACTTTGATGTCGTCGATCGGATCGACGCGTCCGGCGACGTGGATGACATCGTCATTTTCAAAGCAGCGGACGACTTGAACAATCGCATCTGTCTCGCGGATGTGGGTGAGGAATTGATTGCCTAACCCTGCTCCTTGAGAGGCCCCTTTGACGAGACCGGCGATGTCGACGAAGGTGACGGTGGCGGGGATAATTTTTTTGCTGCCCGATTGGTCTGAAAGGGTTTTGAGCCGGAGATCGGAGACAAAGACGATGCCCACATTGGGGTCGATGGTGCAGAAGGGGTAGTTCTCAGAGGGGATCTGTTTGCGGGTGAGCGCATTGAAGAGGGTCGATTTTCCGACGTTGGGTAGACCAACGATGCCGCAAGAAAGGTTGCTCATAGAGACTCCAATAGATGGGGGCTGATGTCAAATTCATTTGTTTTTAAGAGGTTTTGGGAAACGCAGTTTTCCAACTTGAAGGGGCCTGAACGGAGGCGTACGAGGCCGGATAGGTGGGCGCCGCACTGGAGGGCTATCCCGAGATCGTGGGCAAGTGAGCGGATATAGGTCCCTTTGCTGCAGCGGACTTGGATTTCCAGCTCGGGGTATTCGTAGCGGAGGATCTGAATATGCATCTCAACTAGCACAGGGGCCCGCTCGATCTCAATTCCTTGGCGGGCGAGCTCGTAGAGTTTTTTCCCCTGCACTTTTTTGGCCGAGAACATAGGGGGCGTTTGGGAAACAGTTCCTTGGAAGGTGGGGAGGATTTTTTCGATCTCTTCTAGGGAGGGGATGCGGTCGCTTCGTTTAAGCACTTGCCCTTCTAGATCGTAGGTATCGGTTGTAATGCCGAGGTGGAGGGTGGCTCGGTATTCTTTTTCGCTTTGTAAAAACTCATTGGAGCGGGTGGTAAAGGCTTTGCCGATGAGCATCACCATCACTCCGGTTGCGAAGGGGTCGAGGGTACCGGCATGGCCGATCTTTTCAATGCCGGTGAGGCGTCTCAGGAGAGAGACGATGTGAAAGGAGGTCGAGCCGGCAGTCTTGTCGACGAGGAGGAGGCCTTGTTTATGTGACATCACGGGAAAAACTTGCGGCTAAAAAACAGGACAGGATAAGCAGGATAGCAAGCTGCAGGATGGACAGGATAAATTTTATTTTTCATCTTGCTTATCCTGCCGCGTGCGATCCTGCTTATCCTGTAATTCTGTGACCGAGGCCACATCTTCACTGCGAGAGAGCCGTTCTTTTTCGATGTCGCTCAAGATCTTGTGGATCCGGAGCTGCTCTTCGAGCTCTGTATCGAGTTTGAAGGTGAGGTTGGGGAAATAGCGGAGTTCTACTTTTTCCGACGCGTGGACGGCGATAAAGCCGGCGGCGGTTTGGAGCGCTGCCAAGATTTTTTCTTTCTCTGCATCGGTCGCAATCAAGCTGATGAATACTCTTGCATGATGGAGGTCGGCGGAGGTATCTACGCGGGTCACCGTCACAAAGGTAGTGATGTGGGGGTTGCGCACCTCTTTATGGATCACTTCGAAAATGACCTCTTTGAGAAGGGAGTTTACCCGCTCTAATCGCTTTGGCTTCATAGCTCCTGCTCGAGATAGGTGATTTCGTAGGCTTGAAGGATGTCTCCCTCTTTGATGTCGGTCTGTCCTTCGAGGAGAATACCGCACTCAAATCCTTTCAGGATCTCTTTGACATCTTCTTTTTGTCGTTTCAGAGAGGCAAATTTCCCTTTCCAGATCACCGCTTTATCGCGTACTTGTCTGACGAAGTTTTGTCTCTTGATGACCCCTTCAGTCACTTGGCAACCGGCGATGAGGCCGAGTTGGGAAGATTTAAAGACGGCCTTCACAAGGGCGGCGCCCATCTCATTTTCTTTTTCGATCTTATCGAGGAGCTGGCGCATTCTCTCTTTCACTTCATCGATGATGTGGTAGATGACGTCGTGGGAGTAGATCGCTACTTTCTTCTCTTTAATGAGATCTTCAGAGTGGCTCTGGATGCTGGTGTGGAATCCAATGATCGTCGCTTTGGACGCGGCGGCAAGGGAGATATCAGACTCAGAAATCTCTCCCACGTCGGCGTTGACAATCTCGAGTCGCACTTTGTTGGAGTGGATTTTAAGGAGCGAGTTTTTAAGCGCTTCCAAAGAACCTTGTACGTCGGCTCGCAAGATGAGGGGGAGGATTTTTTTCTCGCCGCTCTCGCGCCGAGCCATCATTTTCTCTAAGCTGCCGATGCGTGGTTTGGAGTGGAGGTCGCGGGCCAGTTCTTCAGTTCTCGCCTCGGCCAATTCTCGGGCCTCTTTCTCGTTTTTCACAACGATGAACTCGGAGCCGGCAAGGGCGAGTTCAGAGAGACCGGTGATTTTTACAGGTGTTGAGGGGCCGGCCTCTTCAATATTTTCAAAAACGTCGTTCTGCATGGTCTTGATACGGCCATAGAAGGGACCGAATACAATGGCGTCGCCTTTGCGCAGAGTGCCGTTTTGGACAAGAACGGTCGCAACAGCGCCCAGCCCTTTATGCATCTCTGATTCGAGGACCGTTCCCCGTGCTCTTGCAGCAGGGTTAGCGCGCAGTTCGAGGATCTCCGCTTGCAGAGCAACCATCTCGAGAAGTTCTTTGACCCCTTGTCCGCTGGTCGCAGAGCAATTGACCGTGATGGTGGTTCCGCCCCAAGCTTCTGGAAGAAGATCTCGGTCGGCGAGGTCGCGGTACACTTTTTGGACGTCGAAATTGGGTTTGTCGCACTTGTTGATCGCAACGAGGATCGGTACGACCGCTTCGCGCGCTTGGCGGATCGCCTCTTCAGTTTGGGCGCGGATTCCCTCGTCTCCTGCGACGACCAGGACGACGATATCGGTCACGTTGGCACCACGAGAGCGCATTTCAGAGAAAGCGGCGTGACCTGGCGTATCGAGAATCGTGACATTGCCTGCGGGAGTCTCTACTTGGAAGGCTCCGATGTGTTGGGTGATTGCGCCTGCTTCTCCAGCAGCTCGGTTCGATTTGCGGATAGTGTCGATCAAACTCGTTTTGCCGTGGTCGACGTGCCCCATGAACGTGATGACAGGGGGGCGGAGGCCCAAAAGGTCTGAGGACTCGGCGCCGATTTCTTGACGAATGGTCCGGTCGGTGATTCGGATGCGAGCTTGTTCGGTTCTGTCAATGGTGATGTCGCAGCCAAAATCGTGGCCGAGGAGCTGAACAGTGGTTTCATCATCGAGGAAGTCGTTTAAGGTCAAAACGATCCCCTGCATAAAGAGCTTCGCGATCAGCTGAGAGGCTTTGAGCTTCATTTCGTGCGCGAGGTCTTTGAGGCAGATAGGGAGCCTGACTGAGAGAGTTTTGGGGCGAATGATCTCTTCTTGTTGCTGCATCCGTTTTGGTTTATGAGCGCGCCGTTTGCGCCAAGCCTCGTTATCTGAGTCGCGCAAACCTTGCCGGTCGCGAGCATCGAAGCGCACTTCCTCTTTCTTCTTCGCTAAGCGAAGCTCTTTGGGAGGTTCTTTCCGCAGAGGAAAGGGGGCCGTAGAAGAGGGGGGCGGCGGTGTGGGTGTGTGCGGCTTTGGAGCGGCAGCAGCAGGAGCCACCGCTGCTTTGGGAGCGGGTTCGTGCTGGGGGGTAGGAGCTGGAGCGGAAGCCGTCTCAGGAAGCTCTTCCTGAAGGGCGGGACCTGGGGTAGCTGGGTGAGAAGGCGTAGCTAGGGAGGGCTCTTCAGCAGGAGCTGCTGGAGCCTCTTCTTGCATGATACGCGATTTTCTTTTCACCAGTGTAGCTGAAGCATCTTTTTTGCTATCGCTCTCGGCAGCAGGGGAGGGCGCTTTTCTACTTTTCAGCGCTTCTGCGAGCTGAGCGTTTTTGATGTTCAGTTTGAGACTCTTACCCAAAAGTTACCCTTTCTTTTTGCGAATTTGTTCTAAAATCTTATCGGCCATATCGTAGTAATTTACCCCAGGGACTTTTGTCGCGATATCCAGAGGAGGGGCCTGCATGAATTTTCTGAGTGTGTCGTATCCAGCGGAGACGAGACCTACAGTGATCAAGCTGCTCACCCCTTCGACGCGCAATTCTTCATCAAAGGCGGTATCGGAAGAATCGGCCAGTTCAGCCATTTGAATGGTGAGAAGCTTTTGATAATCGGTGAGTTTTTTCACGTCGATCTCTTTGCCGATCATTTGACCAATCAGGCGGGCGTTCATCCCTTTCTTGCCGATGACAGTTGGGTAGTCTTCATCATTGACGACCATCCAGATCCGGTCTTCGTAGACTTTCATCTTGCGAGGTTCGGTAGGGGAGAGGAGGTTGCGGAGCAGTTGAACAGGATCTTCTGAGAAGGGGACCACATCGATTTTTTCGTTGTTGAGCTCTCGGATGATGTTCTTGATGCGTGTTCCTCGTACGCCGACGCAGGTCCCGACGGGATCTACTTTCGGATCGTAAGAGCAGACTGCGAGTTTTGTCCGATAGCCCGCATCGCGGACGATCCTCTCGATAGCAATGGTCTTGTCGTGCAGCTCAGGGACTTCTTGAATGAAGAGTTGAGAGACGAACTCGGGGTGGCTGCGGGTTAAAATAACCTCTGCTCCACCGTTTTCTGTATCGTGCACTTCTAGAAGGAGAGCCTGTACCTTTTCGCCCGCGTTGTACCGTTCGAGCTTAGGGTAGTTTCTTTCAGGGAGGATCGCCTCCACTTTGCCGAGATCAACAACGATGGTGCGACCGCGGATGAATCTTTTGACGGTGCCGGAGATGATCTCTCCTGCACGGTGGCGGTACTCTTCATAGATCACATCCCGTTCAGCCCCTTTGAGTTTCTGTGTGAGGATTTGGCGAGCCGCTTGGGCTGCAATCCGACCGAAATCATGGGGGGTGACGGAGAGTTCTAGACGCTGGCCAATTTGGCAACCTGGCTCGAGGATGCGGGCATCTTCGAGCGAGATTTCTTCTAGCGGCTGCGTGACTTTTTCTACAATTTTCTTTTGTGTAAAGACCTCAATTTCCCCTGTTTTGGGGTGGATTTCGATCGTTACATGCTCTCCGATTCCCTTCACGCTTTTGCGGGCCGCTGCGCGGAGCGCGTCCGTGATCATGCTGACCACGAGATCGCGCTTGATCCCTTTTTCACGTTCTAGGTATTCGAAGATCGCTACGAGATCTTTATTCATCTAAAGCCTCTTCGTGAGCGTCTTTTTTCGATTTTTTCTTCTTAGGCCGTGAGCTAACGACGATGTCATCTCGATTCTGTTGGTTTTTTTCAACCAGATACTCTTTGATTGAGAGAGCGATCTTTTTGTGTTCAGGATCGAGCTTGATCACTTTCGCTGTGATCTGGTCTCCTTTAGAGACCACATCTTCGACTTTGCCAAAAGGTTGGTCGGAGAGTTCTGTCACGTGAATCAGCGCTTCGATGCTGTTGTCGAGTTGGACAAATGCGCCGAAGGCGGTTGTTTTGGTGATGACGCCATGGACCAATGTTCCGACGGGAAGTGTTTTTTCAATTGTCTCCCAAGGGTTCATGCTCAGCTGTTTGACGCCGAGAGTAATTTTTTTGCTCTCTTTATCGACAGAGAGAATGACCGCTTCGACTTTGTCCCCTTTCTTCAATACTTCTGAGGGGTGGGATACTTTTTTGATCCAGCTCAAGTCGGAGATGTGAATCAGTCCATCTACACCTGGCTCCAATTCTACGAACGCGCCGTAGTTGGTGAGGTTGCGGATCTCGGTCACTACACTTGCGCCGACAGGATACTTTCGCTCCACATCTTCCCAAGGATTCCGTTCTGTTTGCTTGATGCCGAGAGAGATTTTTCCATCTTCTTTTTGGATGGAAAGGACAATCGCTTCGACTTCATCGCCCACATGGACCATTTCGCTTGGATCGGTGATGTTCTTGGTCCAAGACATTTCGGAGACGTGAATCAATCCTTCGATGCCCGGTTCAATTTCAATGAACGCGCCGTAAGAGACGAGATTCACAATTTTGCCTTTCACACGAGTGCCGATGGGGTACCGTTTTTCGATCTCTTCCCAAGGATTTTCTTCTTTCTGTTTGAGACCTAATGCAACTCTTCCTTTATCGCGATCGACGTGGAGAATCACGACATCGAGCTCTTGTCCGAGATGGACGAGTTCAGAAGGGTGTTTGATCCGTTTCCAAGTCATATCTGTGATGTGGAGAAGGCCGTCGATTCCATCGAGGTCGAGGAAGACGCCGAAATCGGTGATGTTTTTGACAACCCCTTTGCGAGAAGCGCCCTCTTCGATGTGTTCAAGGAGCTCTGCTTTGCGAGAAACTCTCTCTTCTTCGAGGAGTTCGCGGCGAGAGACGACGATGTTTTTTCGATCGATATTGATCTTGAGGATTTTGAAGTCGTAAGAGCGACCGACGAAGTCGTCGAGGTTTTTGATTCTCTTGTTGTCGATCTGAGAGCCGGGGAGGAATGCTTCCATGCCGATATCGACCATGAGACCACCCTTCACCTTGCGCATCACTTTCCCTTTGACGATGGACCCTTCGGTGCAATTGTGGACGATGTATTCCCACTGACGGTATTTGCGCGCCTTTTCTTTGGAGAGGACGATTTGTCCATCTTCGCCTTCTGTGGCGTCGAGATACACTTCTGTGTTTCCGCCGATGACGAGCTCTTCAGGCTCTGTGAATTCAGAAACAGGAATAAGACCCTCAGACTTCAGGCCCACATCGATCACGACGTAGTCTTTAGAAATCTCTGCAATCCGCCCATTGAGGATCTGGCCAGCGTTGAGCATGGAAAGAGCTTCCTCTGGGTTCGCTGCCGCGGAACCATAGAGAAGGTCGCGGAACTGACGCGCCTCAGTTTCTTGGAAATCTACGTCGTCAAGTACGTTGCTGCTGTTCCAGTCGTGAATATTTTTGGGGGAATGTTTAGACATGGTTAAAGGGTTTCTCCTGTTTGTAGTTAGCTGGTATATACCACTCGTGATTCAAAAATCGGCTCTGCCGGCGTCGGGCAGCCACTGCTTTTGGGATCCGTCTGCATCGCCCAACCCTTTGGGTTGAGCTGCTTCATCGCCGGCTTCGCCTGACCCAAAATCAGGGCGCCTCCTTGGCATATTCCGATTTTT
>CAYHED010000029.1:0-12145 GCA_964355615.1 uncultured bacterium | reverse complement strand
TCGGGCGAGTAGAACGAACTTTTGCTAGCTCGCTAAAAAATGTACAAAGTCGAGACCTTTTGAGAGCGCTGGATTCTATCAGGGGTCCCTTTTTAAATCAATTCTTGCCGTTTAAGAAGCGCTTGCGGTATCATAGCGCGATCTTAACAATTCAGCGGGTGCAAAATGGCTATAGACGTAGATTCTGCCGAGGACGTCTCCCTTGATTCCGATATATACGCAAGCGATGTGCAGAAATTTTTTACCTATGCGGGGCACTATGTGTATGAGCCCGCCAGAACGGTGTTCCGCAACCTCGAGAGGCTCTCCCACACAATGCCCCCTGAAGAGGCCTATCAGGTAGAGTTAATAAAGAGAGTCCAGGGGGTCGCTACAGCGATTATTTTACTCCCGTTTGCAGCTGCGTTGCTGATCCCTGCTGTGGCTTGCTTGGCTGTGGCCGCCTGCGCGGGTAAGGGGCGGCTTGAGCTGATTGGGCCCTCCTCTCCGGCATCTCCTTGGGAAGGGCGATCTATCGAGGTGGTCTCGATCAATGCCTGTCTCCAAGATCCGTGGTCGCCTTTGTCGGGCGGGGTAGTAACCCCCTCGGAACGGGTAGGGCACTCCATGACCCGCGTGGCTGCTTTGGTGGATGCGGTTGCAGGGCCGACGATCTTGATGGGGCAGGAGTTTGAAAGTGTTTGGGCTCAAGATGAGGCGATCCGGTTGTTGAAGGACAAAGGATACCAGTACTTCATCAGGGACTTGGGGTCTCATGATCCATTCAAAAATAGTTCGGGATTGTTCGTCGCATCCAAGGTTCCTCTGGAAAATATCGGGTTTATCCCCTATCCGCAGGAAGATCGTTCGGGCTGGATGGCCAAGATGTCGGAACGGGGCACCCTGACCTTTACGGTCAAGGTGGGGGGACGGGATCTGAGACTGATCAACGTCCATCTGAACTACGCTGAAGGGGCAGAAAATCAAGCCGCTCGAAATCGGCAGCTCACCAAATACGTCGTCCCTCTTTTAAAACAGGGGCCTGCAGCGGTATTGGGGGATCTCAACTTCGATACGAGCGCTGTACCGCGCCAAGACTCGGGACTTGAGGGCTATACCAACGCATTTGAGGGGGTCGTCACCTGTACGGACGAGGGAAAGCACACTTTGCGAGGGAAGGATAAGATCCAAGAGGGAGCTCCCTGCCGAGATTGCGCAGAGAAGATCGATGGCCTGATTTACGACGAGAAGCTATTGAAAGTGGAAAACACTCAAGTGCATGCGCCCCTAAGAGAGGGTCGTGATTGGATCTCAGATCACGCTGCTATCAGCGCCACGTTGAGCTTCGTGTAAAGCGGCTTTACATTTAAAACCCTCTGGGCGCAGAGTCAATGCCCTGAGTCAGGATCTGGTAAGCTTCTTCGGCATGTGCCTTAGAAAATAAACCGCTGCTTACGTATACAAAATGACCGGGAAATCGGCTGGATAGATATTCGTCGCAATCGTCGATAATGACAAAGTTTGCAATGGGCCACTGTTCCTGATTTTCCCTAAT
This sequence comes from uncultured bacterium, assembly GCA_964355615.1. GTDB lineage: Bacteria > Chlamydiota > Chlamydiia > Chlamydiales > SM23-39 > CAIVVG01. Next base: position 10,611 of record CAYHED010000029.1, on the reverse strand, counting down.
CCAATAATCAATTTGATCCGCTCTGGAGCTCATTTCAAATCCGTATTTTTTCAAGGCTATGGAAGAAAGTGGTTTTTCGCGATTTCTTGTTCGCCACCAATCATCATCGGGTGTTTTGTCAATAATCCGTTTTGAAAAAGACTCCATGACAAACATTTGATGTTTAATCTCGTCAACAGAGCCATCCAATCTCCATGCTGAAGAGAGGACAATGACTACGTCTGCTTTTTCGCTTGTTTTTTCAATCAATGTTTCCAGGGTTTCAACTGCTGGCCTTGATAAAAAGTGGCTTGCTGCGATTTTCCATTGTAATCCCGTATAGTCTCTGGAATCCCTATCTTTTTCCCCATATAGTTCTATGAGTTTTTGCCGTATCAATTTTTGAAAATCCCAAGAGATCCTATCGCCCATTAAGACACCGTCAATATCTAGAAAAATGGCAGTTAGGGGTTTTGGGTCAGCTGATATTCCAAGGGCTCCGTAAAAAAGTAAGAAGAATTGGAAGATGTGTCTTAAAATCTGCACGAGCCTATCCGTAATGTAGAGTGAAAAAGCTGTGAGGAGATTTCGGGATGATTTTTGCGGATTTCGACGCGGGAATATTTTTTCATATTCCCAAGGAGAAATCTGCAAAAAGCGCCCGAAAGATCCCCCAGATTTTTTACTCCACATTGCGGATAGGCTCACTTTACTGCTTAAATTTGTGACGAATAAGGACATTTTTGCCTTCAAAGGCGAAACCAATGTACAAAATACGATGCACGCCCCGATCCTGCAATTCTTGAGCATAGTGCTTGTCTTCGATTTGTTTAAGAGCAGAATTGACAGCCGTCTCTAAATCCATTTTTTTAAAGGGGCTGATTTTTTTGAATTCCATGATAATGCCCAGGTCTTTGGGATTTTTCGGGATCAGCATAACGTCGTACCTTCCAAGTCCACTTTCGCGGTTAGATTTAACTTCATATCTGTCCTTGAGCCCAATCAGCATTCCTAAAATAAATGCATGATAGATCTTTTCCGATTCTTCTGCGGGCACGTCAAAAACGCTCACAGATGAAAGGAGAAACTCTCTAAAAATCTGAGAAAAGGTATCTATATCGCCAGCGATCAAGCTGTTCAGAAGCAGTTTGTACTTGTTTTCGTTGATGCTTTTTTCGAACCAATCGAGAATTACAGATTTATATAATTCAATTACTTCGATATTTGGAATGCGGAGAGGGCAGAGGACGCCGTAGGATGGAGCGGCATCAATTGTTAGATAACCGCTGTATAAGAGCACAGACCAAATAGCATTAGGGCTTTTTTCAAGCTCGGGAAATATAATCCCTTCCTCAATTTTCTTTTCAATGGTCCCCCCTTTAAGGAGCTCTTCTACGTCTGCTTTTAAGTCCTCCGAGCCTTGAGTGATGAGCTGTTTCATCAGAGCGTTATCGCTTGTATTAACCCAGTAAGGGGCCAAAGCACCGTTTGTTTCAATGCATTTCAAAACAGACCAGGGATTGTAAATCCCTCTGCATGATCCGATGCGATATCCGTCATACCACTGCCTCATTTCGGCAAGTTTGGATTGCAGTCCATATTCTTCGAGGAGCTTTGCTACTTCTGATTCCAATAGCCCAAATTTGTCGCCAAAAGATTCGTGCATTACAGTAAACGTGCTGATATTATTAAGCCCTGAAAAAATACTTTCTTTTGCAACGCGTAAAATTCCGGTAAGGACGCCTCTTTCCAAGTGAACGTTATCCTTTAGCCCTCCGGATAACCAATTTCGGAGAAAAGTAATAAATTTTTCGTAGTATTTCCCAATGTAAGCGGCATGGGCTGGGGCGTCATACTCATCAATCAGGACAATCACTGTTTTTTTATGGTAACGGTGCATCCATTCTGTAAGGCGGAGAAGGCTGACAGCCGAAAGAGCTTGATCTGCTTCCTTGCGGAGAATTTTTTGGTAATCTTCTTTTTCATCGGGAAATAAAGTGTCTCCTTCCGCAAGATATCTATGGCGTTTAAATTCCTGTGAAATAAGTTCTTTCATTGCCTTGAAAGTTTCTTCCCAGGTCGGATATTTGACATCTTTAAATGAAAGAAAGATGACCGGAAATTGCCCCTGCATTTTTCTGTATTTTTCATCTTTCCAGATATTTAGACCTGCGAACAAATAACTCGCGTCTTCTGCCCGCTTTTCAAAGAAATATTGGAGCATGGAAAGATTTAGGGTTTTGCCAAAACGACGCATCCTGGGGATCAGCGCGACCTTGGTCCCTTTTTCTATAACTTCTTGAATCAGAAGGGTTTTGTCAATGTAGGTGCATCCGGCATCAATCAATTCTTTGAAATCGCTGATTCCAATCGGAAGTTTTTTTCTCAATGAGCTCTCCAAAGTTGGAGTATAGCTGATTAAACTGGGCTTTGTCCACTTCTCGCCGGGGCTGACCGGGAGTATACTGGTAGATCTTGACCCGGAAGGAGAGAAACGCAAAGACGCGAAAGACGCAGAGTCGCAGAAAAAACAGCTGAACCTATCTCAATAAAATTTTTCGTCGATTTTTGGGATTATTTTGGCCGCTTTTCGATCCAAAAGTTGGGGGTAATATCGACCAGAAGTATATTGCCCCCAACTTTTGGATCGAAAATCGGCGCAAAAGAACCCAAAAATCGACTAAAACTTTTTATTGAGATAGGTTCCTCATCAGCCCTGCACTTCTCGCCGCCGAGCGCCCTTAGTGCCCTTGCCACTTCTTGAGCTCTTCGGGGGTGACGCCTAGTCCAGCAATGCGGCTTAGGTCCATGTATTTTACATCTTCGTCGATGTCTTCAATAAAAGCTGCGCGGTCTTTTTCTGGGATCTGGGAGGCTTGTTCAGACACATAGGTTTGGAGAGCCGCTCCGCGGTACTCGCGAACAATAATCTCTCGCAGAATCACTCTCCTTTGTGTCCGATAACGGATGCGCACTTCGTCAAATCCAAGAACTTTCACAGTAGAGTCATACATAGCTGCGGTGCGTAAGTAGGAGAAGACGTAAAGATCGACGAGAGGGCGCACATCTTGGAGTTCGTAGATGGCGAGCAGGGCTGCTGTATAGTCTTCTTTTTCCACATCGTTGAATGAGAGGGGAACGAGGTTGTGCTTTACAAGGGGTATGTTCGAGCAAAGGCGCGCTGTCCGTTTATTGACGTCGATAAATGCTTGTAGGTAGCTGATATGGATGAGGAGAAAACAGCTTTGCTCATAAGGGTCTTCGATCAAGGCAGCTTTTTCCGCAATCCGATCTAGTTGATATTTCAACATCTTTGGGTTCTCGTAAGGCATATAAGTGGAGCCCCCAATGCGGACTCCAGATATTCGCACTTTTCCTGCGTCCATAGAGTCTACAAGGCCGTCTGCGAGTAAATAATGAAGAGTGCAAAAAGTTTCCGTTGATACGGTCAAGTAGGGAGCCCGGTCGACCAAATAGCGAATCGCCTCCTTGTGATTCAAAATCATCACTGCTTCGTCATCGAGTTTTCCAACAGCTCCTTTTCCCTCTAAAAGAAGTCGCTCTGTGTCCAACAGAGAATAAGTGTTGCCCTCTAGACGGGAAGAGTTGTAGGAGAGATCGATGAGGAGTCGATTGAAGATGCGATGGGCATAAGTGCCTGCCGGCTCTTCACTAGAGGATCTCTTTCCCTCCTTGTACAGTTGGGCTCTCGTGGCAGCGGGGATATAAAAGGTCTCATTAGGGGTATAATCATCGAACCACTCATCGGCATAAGCGACGGGGAGGCGCTCAAAGAGGGGTCTTTTCACTAAGGCAATCACAGCCAGGCTTTCGGGACTGAAGCGCGAGGTCGGTTCCACCGGCTTAGAACTGACCAGAACTCGGTACCTGGTGGCGCGCCCTCTGCCAATTTTTTCAATTAAGCCAGCTTGGACCATCTCGGCCAGCCACCTCCTTACGCTTCGCTGAGAGAAGCGAGGCCCCAGCTTAATAGCTAGTTCTTTAGGGCTGACAGGGGCCATCTCGCTCTGTAATTGCCTGAATGTGGCCAACTTATCGGCTGTAAAGTCCATATGTGGCCAATTGTATCATGAATCTGGCCAGATGGCAACCTTTTTTTGGCCAGATTCGGCAAATGTAAAGCGGCTTTACATTAGCGGTTTTTCCAGAAGGCGGGGAGGAAGAGGAGCAAGACGATGAAGAATTCGAGGCGCCCCAGGAGCATCCAGAAGAGGGAAAAGAGCTTGGAGCCGACGGGGAGGAAGGCGAAGGAGTCAGTGGGCCCGGCTGCGCGGAAAGCGGCTCCCACGTTGTTGAGGAAGCAGGCGACGAGACCGAGTGATGTTTCTGGGTCGATGCCGTCTAAGATAAAGCAGACTGTGCCGAGTAGCGCAAAGAAGGCGATGATGCAGAAAAAGGAGAGAACGGTTTGTGCACTCTTGTCGTCCACTGGGGTGTGCCCAATTCGTAGGAGTCGGACGGTATCGGGTCTGTAAATGCTTTCCAACCGGTGGAGCACGATCTTATAGAGAATGTAAAAGCGGGATGTCTTAATCCCTCCGGCGGTCGATCCCGACATGCCTCCCACAAACATCAAAATCAACATCCACATCTGACAGGGAAAGGGCCACCGGTCGTAGTTGGCTGTGATAAATCCGGTCGATGTTTGCATGGAGACCGCCTGAAAACTGCCAAAGCGGAGCGCGTCGAGGAAAGAGTAAGAGGTTTTGTCGACGGGTGTGTGGATTAAAAAGAGAGAAACGGCGAGGCACCCCAAGACGATGACGATGAGGAACAGGATAAAGTCGGGGAAGTAGGTGCGAGAAAAACGGAGGCGGAGCGCTTGAAAATAGAGGGCAAAGTTGATGCTTCCGGCAATCATAAAGAGGAGGACGATCCACTCTGTTGCAGCGGAATGATAGCTCGCAATGCTACCATTGCGCACCGAAAATCCCCCCGTTGAGATGTTAGACAGCGAAATACACACAGCGTCAAAGAGGGGCATGGAGTGATTAGTGGCTAGGAGGAGGCCGATTTCTAAAATGGTGAGTCCGAGGTAGAGTTTCCAGAGGCGCGAGGCAGTTTCCTGAATGCGGGGCGTGATTTCATCTTTGATGGGGCCGGTCGTCTCCATTTGGTAGAGGAACTTGCCACCGACTCCGAGTGCGGGGAGCACCGTGAGAAAAATCACCACGATCCCCATACCGCCGATCCACTGGAGCAGGCTGCGCCAAAACAGGAGCGCTCGGCTCACCGCCTCCACTCCCGAGTGGGTGATGAGCTGTGTGTGTGGATCGCGCACAGGAGGGATGGTTCCATAGTAAACATAGGTCGTATCGGGGACGTGGGGATTGGTCAAAAGGATGGGGACTTCCACTCCTGTTGCGGGGTTATAAGCTTTAGCGCACATGACGCTTGCGCCTGTAGTGGTCAGCCCCGAAAGGGCCTCGAAATAGGCGTCGAGGGGTTTTAAAGTGCCGCTCAAAGCGAAGGGAAGAGAGCTGATCAGCGAAGTCATCCCCCAGATCAAGACGACGAGCAAAATTCCCTCTCTACGGTATAAATGGCGATTAGCGGAACGCCCCCAAATCTTCAGCATCAATGCCAATGCCAACGAGATCAGGAGGGTGTAGAAAAAAGCCTCCGCAGTATGGGGTTGTGGGTGAGGAGCCTCACCCCACTGATAGTAGAGCGCAAGCGCCAGCGGGATAAGGAGCGCCGAGGACAGATAAAAGAGGTAGTGGCTGAGGATTTGAGCGATCTGGCGGAGGATCATGATTGGAACAGTTCTTGGAGTTTCGGGATCTGATGCGAGGCGCAGATCACAATTGCCGTATCACCCGCCTGGAGCCTTTGAGGTCCTCTCCCAATCGCAACGTTTCCCCGATTTTCCATCGCACAGATGAGCAACTCTTTGGGCAAGTGCAGCTTCGAAAAGGGGATGTCAATCAAGGGACAAGTTGCAGAAATCTTGATCTCGACGATCTTTGCCAGGTCGTTGCAAAGAGAGGCGACCGAGAGGAGGATGTTCTCGTGCAGGATCGAGAGGACCCGATTGACCACATTGACCCGCGCAGACAAGGCCGGAATCACTCCCAGTTTTTCTAGAACAGAGCTGTAGCTGGCATCGGTAATGACACCGATCGCTTTGGGACAACCCAACCCCTTGGCCAAAGCTCCAATGAGCAAGTTGTCCCCATCGTGGTAGGTGCAGCTGATCAGAGCATCGGCATTTTCCACATGTTCGGATTGAAGGAGGTGAGAATCTCTCCCATCTCGGTTGATGATGGTCGCTCGCGGGAGCATCTCGGCGAGCTCCACGCAGCGAGCCGTATTTGCTTCAATGATCCGCACAGACACCGGCTCTCTTTCCAAAAGCCGAGCCAGCTGCAACGCAAGCGGAGAGCCCCCCACAAGAATGATCGAGCGGACAGGGCGCTCCGGGATGTGAAAAATCTCATGCAGCCGATGAATCGCCCTCGCCTCCCCCACCACGGTCGCCTCATCGCCCGGCAAAATATGGTCGTCCCCATGAGGAAACAGGATGATCTCTCCATCAGCTGTTTTGCGGCGAATGAGACCGACGAGAAGCGTGGAGGGCAGCGCAAGCTCCGCAATTGGCGTCCCCCCTCGATCCCACAGATCGGGAATCTGGATCGTCCTCATCTGGATGGCCCCGTGAGCAAAGTGCTCTACCGCCACATCCCCCGTATGGATCAGCCCCTTAAACAAGTCCTGCGCCGCCAGTACGTCCGGCGCGATGAAGTGGTCGACAGAAAACATTCTTCCCGCATCAAAACGGGTGTGTTCCAAATAGTCCGCTGATTGAACCCTGGCAATCGCTTTAGGGAACCCGAGTTGCTTGGCCAAGCAGCAGGAGACGACATTGGTTTCATCGTGGCCGCTCGCCGCCAAAAAAAGGTCCGGCTTTCCCTCAAGCAAATCGACAAACGCCTTCACATCAGGAGCACACGTATGGAGCGTAGCGACATCGAGCTCCCGTCCCAGCTTTTCGAGCAGAGGGCCATCCCGATCGATCACAGTTACACTGTGCCCCTCCTCCGATAAGATCGAGGCCACATAAGCCCCCGTTTTCCCCGCTCCCAAAATCACGACGTTCATCGCCTTCCAGCCTAGTCTCGGGCCGGAATTGTGTCAATGAACCTGCTCTCCTGAGACATTAATTGACTCATTTGTCTCATTAGTGGTGAAAGGAGGTGATGTTGTGAGCCTCTCCGCGAAACGCTGAGCGGTAGCGGCCTATTGACGCAGTAAAAATATATATTTACAAACTAGACCAACCTCTTCAAAACCCCCTGGTCATTGGGTCAATATCTATCATAATATTTTATTTAATAGCATTTTAATTATAATTTATGTACAATTAATAGAAACTTTAATGGAGTAATATGAGCTATTCTGTGTTCAATGTTTTAAATAGTGCTTCCGCACGAGTATTGTCTATGGCCGCCTCTGTTGGAGAGGGTTTTTTAGGGCGGAGCCAGGTCGTCACGGGTCTTGCAGCAGGAGCTTTGCTGGCAGGAGCCGGTTATGTCCTTCATCGGGCACTCAGAGAGCCAACACCCGCCCCCCAAGCACCCGTTCCAGCGAACCCCGGTATAGCCGCAGCCCCCCTTTTAAGAAATCCAGTACAGCGCATTGATACCCTCCTCGAGCCCTATGGTTTTCCTCAGGATGTAACAGGAATTGTGAGTGAGTACGTGTTGTCCCCAGATTGTTTTGGCGGAGAAGAGTGGCGTAAATATTTTGGAGTGGATGTTGGGAATCCCCAATTACCTAGAGGGTTCTTCTCTTGGTGGACAGCCCCCGATGCAATCGACCCCACTAAATACAACTACGAAACCCACCTCGACCCCATTTGGCGCCCCGACATTGTAAGTGAGCAGCCCTATGATCTTGAGACCCTAACAAGACTTGCTGCAGCCCCGCAGGGCGGAGGCCACCCTACCCCCATTGATCAAGACTCTGAAGCCTTTAGACAGCATGCAAGAACTCCTGCCGGACCCGGATGTTGGCTCGCTGTCCGCAGAAACGTGGTAGCTAGAAATCAGAATTATGAGCAACAAAAAGCAGCTCTTGATCGCCTGAACCAAGAAACTGGCTCCCGGTATGAGCGCGATAACACCCTCCTTGATTTAGTCACAGCTGTCGTGGCGCGCCATGTATTTAAAGGGGAGCGCCATTTAGGAAATCCTACAGGCATGGAAGGTCGCTGGACATATGCTCGCTCTCGAGATCTGGTACACCTCGGCGAGAACAGTTATCCCCCGGTTGTTGGGGGCTTCGCCCCTTCCGGTGTGAATGTCTTCAGCTACTACGCCGGCGACGGTGGGGGCGTCGGCGTGGTGGCTCTCCGGAAGTTCTCAGGTCATTGAACTGCGCCCTTAGCGCAATCTCGGCCATTCAGGGCCGGGTTAGCCGAGCTATCGAGATAGTCCGCGAAAAGGAGCTTTTCGTAGGCTTATTGACTCATATTTTCGCAAGCCACTTATTGTCAGCAACATAAATTGTATCATGGTGAGTCAATATGAGACAATTGAGACATTTCTTGGCGGAATTGACTCAATTGTCTCACTATTGTATCATTGAGTCAATTCATAGAGAGGTGTTGATGAAGTACCCCCATTTGGAGTCCTCCACTTTAGAGTTTAAGGTCCAGCTCCCGCAGAATGACCAGATTGTGAAGACCGTGATCGGATTCTCAAACCAAAGCGGGGGTAGGTTGATTATAGGAGTCGAGGATGATGGGACCATCGTCGGTATCCCAGAAGCGGAGGCGGCTGCCGCCATTGAGTATCTGAACCATTCCATTTACACAGCATCAACACCCGCCATCTTGCCGGATGTCTACACCCAGACGATTGAGGGAAAGACGCTTCTCATTGTGGAAGTACCTGCGGGTGCAAATAAGCCTTATTTCCGAAAACAAGAAGGAATGGAAAAGGGCACTTACATTCGATTGGGCAGGTCCACTGTCAGGGCGACGATTGATTTGATTGAGGAGTTGAAGTGGCAAGCTCATGGGAAGTCTTTTGATTGTATGCCCGTGTACCGCACCAATGAGGAAAATTTAGACCATAAAAAAATTCAAGATTTCCTGAAAAAAAGAAAAGACAGAGATGCTGAAAAAATCACCAAAGATACTTTGCTATCGTACTATTTAATCACCCAGGAACATACCCACATTTATGCGACCACCGCTGGGATTTTGCTGTTTGGAAAACAGCCCCAATATTTTTTTAGCGAGGCCATGATTATCTGTTCCCATTTTAAGGGGATTGAGGGGCGAGAAGCGATTGCCTCAATCGATTGCGTTGGCACCTTGTTCGAACAATTTGAGAGTGCCTATGAATTTATACTCAGTCGTTTATCAAAGTCCTTTGTGATTCGTGGCCCTCAACGCGAAGAAACCCTCGAAATTCCCCCCGAGGCCATTCGCGAAGCGCTCCTCAATCTCATCGTACATAGAAACTATCATTACAGCAGCCCCAGCAAGATCGCGATTTATCGAGATCGCATTGAGTTCTTTAGTCCGGGAATTTTTTCCAATCCCACGATTGTCAATAATCTACAGTCTGGGTTCAGTTATATTAGAAACGTGGCCATCTGCAAAGTTTTTCGTGAAGCGGACTACATTGAAAAAATCGGATCTGGATTCATTACGATTTTTAGAAGTTACCAAGAAAGGCGGCTCAAAACACCCTCAGTCATTGAGGGAGAGGGATTTGTCAAATGCATTCTTCCTCGCGTAGCGGCTAAGGCGGATGAGTTTGAGGAGTTCCGACCTATTTTAGATCTGTTTGAGACGGCGACCGAAATCACGATTTCTGATGTGATAGACCGTTTTGGCCTTACGCGCGCCACAGCCGGCCGAAAACTCCAGGATCTCAGGAAAAAAGGATTTATTAAGAAAACCGGCAAGGGCAGAGGCGCGAGCTATTCTCGAAAGGGGTGAGAGCCCTGCTGACATAGTAAAAATATATATTTACAAATTGGATTGACCTCTCCAATGCGCTCCCACTATAATATTTTATTTAATAGTATTTTGATCATAATTTATGTTCAATTAATAGAAACTTTAATGGAGTAATATGAGCTATTCTGTGTTCAATGTTTTAAATAGTGCTTCCGCACGAGTATTGTCTATGGCCGCCTCTGTTGGAGAGGGTTTTTTAGGGCGGAGCCAGGTCGTCACGGGTCTTGCAGCAGGAGCTTTGCTGGCAGGAGCCGGTTATGTCCTTCATCGGGCACTCAGAGAGCCAACACCCGCCCCCCAAGCACCCGTTCCAGCGAACCCCGGTATAGCCGCAGCCCCCCTTTTAAGAAATCCAGTACAGCGCATTGATACCCTCCTCGAGCCCTATGGTTTTCCTCAGGATGTAACAGGAATTGTGAGTGAGTACGTGTTGTCCCCAGATTGTTTTGGCGGAGAAGAGTGGCGTAAATATTTTGGAGTGGATGTTGGGAATCCCCAATTACCTAGAGGGTTCTTCTCTTGGTGGACAGCCCCCGATGCAATCGACCCCACTAAATACAACTACGAAACCCACCTCGACCCCATTTGGCGCCCCGACATTGTAAGTGAGCAGCCCTATGATCTTGAGACCCTAA
>CAYHED010000028.1:0-12174 GCA_964355615.1 uncultured bacterium | reverse complement strand
ACCCACTATGACCGAACTCCCCAAAGCCTACGAACCTAAAGATGTCGAAGCCAAGTGGCTCCAGTTCTGGGAAGAGACGCGCCTTTTCCACGCCGATCCCCACTCCAAAAAGCCCGCCTACTGCATCGTCATCCCCCCTCCCAATGTAACAGGGGTCCTCCACATGGGCCATGCCTTGGTGGACACCCTTCAAGACATCTTGATTCGCTGGAAGCGGATGCTCGGCTTCGAGGCTCTCTGGGTTCCTGGTACCGACCATGCAGGGATCGCAACGCAGGGCATCGTGGAAAAGCAGCTCTTTGCCAAGACGGGCAAGCGGCGCAAAGAGTTTGGCCGAGAGGAGTTCCTCAAGGAAGTTTGGGCCTGGAAAGAGAAGAGCGAAGGGCAAATTTTGGGCCAGCTCAAGCGGCTCGGCTGTTCTTGCGACTGGTCTCGCCTTCGGTTCACGATGGACCCTTCCTGCAACCGCGCTGTTCGGGTATGCTTTAAAAAAATGTTCGACGACGGTCTCATTTACCAAGGAGATTACCTGGTCAATTGGGATCCCGTGACGCAAACAGCCTTGTCCGACGATGAAGTGGAACATGAAGAGCGCGACTCTTTTCTCTGGCACATCCGCTATCCGGTGGAAGGGACCTCAGAGTTCGTGGTGGTCGCCACGACCCGCCCCGAAACCATGCTCGGCGATACGGCTGTAGCGGTCCACCCCAGCGACGAGCGGTATCAAAATCTCATTGGTAAACAGGTGCGTCTCCCCCTGACGGGCAGGCTGATTCCGATCATCGCCGATCATTTCGTCGATCCGCAGTTTGGAACGGGCGCAGTCAAAATCACCCCCGCTCACGACTTCAATGACTCAGAAGTGGGTCAGCGGCACGGACTCCCCTTCCTCAACATCATGACCCCCGATGGCCATATCCAAGAAGGTCCCTATGCGGGACTCTCTATGGAAGCGGCGAGGGAAAAAGTGGTTCGCGATCTGACGGAGCAAAAACTCCTCGTCAAGACAGAGCCCCATAAGCTACGCGTCGGCCTCTCTTACCGCTCCAAAGCGATCGTGCAACCGTTCTTGTCCAAGCAGTGGTTTGTCAAGATGAGCCACTTTAAAGAAAAGCTGATCTCCGCCGTCAAAGACAAGCGAGTCCGCCTCATCCCCCCGCATTGGGAAGCGACCTATTTTCACTGGATTGAGAACTTGCGCGACTGGTGTATTTCACGCCAACTTTGGTGGGGTCACCGGATTCCGATCTGGACTCACACAGAGACTGGAGAGATGATTTGCTATGCGGGAGAAGGGCTCCCTCCTCAAGTAGAAAAAAATCCCGATCAGTGGGTGCAAGATCCCGATGTGCTCGACACCTGGTTCTCTTCTGCCCTCTGGCCCTTCAGCGTCTTCGGCTGGCCCGATAAAACCGCCGAACTGGCAAAATTTTACCCCACCGCAACACTCATCACCGGCCACGACATCCTCTTTTTCTGGGTCGCTCGGATGATTTTGATGGGAGAGTACTGCCTAGGACAAGTCCCCTTCCATGAAACTTTTTTGCATGGACTGATTTACGGCAAGTCCTACTGGCGCGAAAATGTGGGCGGCGGCGTCACTTACGTCAGCGTAGAAGAAAAGAAGAAATACGACCTCGGCGCTCCCCTTCCCAAAGAGGTTTTATCCAAGTGGGAAAAAATGTCCAAATCCAAGGGGAATGTGATTGACCCCCTCGAGATCGCAGGCGAATATGGGACCGACGCCCTCCGCTTTGCCCTCACTGCCAGCGTCACCCACGCCCGCCAAATCGACCTCGACCGAAGACGCTTTGAAGAGTACAAAAACTTTGCCAATAAGATCTGGAACGGCTCCCGCTTTGTCTTTATGAATCTAGAAGGGGATTTTGAGGGAGAGCTCGATGAGACGTTGCTGACACTGGAAGACCATTGGATTTTGGGCCTCTTAAATAAAACGATTGCCGAGGTGAACCGCGGCTTTACCGAGTACACATTTGATAGGGCCGCCACCCGCGCCTATGAGTTTTTCTGGAACGACTTTTGCGCCACCTACGTCGAGATCGCAAAGCCAGTCTTGTTTGGCAAAGTGGGTAGCGAAGCGTTGAAAAAAAATAAGCAAAGACTGCTTGTACTCCTGCTCAGCAACGCCATTCGCTTGATGCACCCCATTGCCCCCTTCATCACCGAGGAGATTTTCGCACTTTTGAAGGCGCGCCTCCCCCATTTCGTTGGAGCCGCCCCCGCCTGCGCGGTTGCCCCCTACCCAGAACCGCTCGACATCCCCCTCAACCCCACCGCAGGAGAGACCTTTGCCCTCCTCCTCGAATTCGTCCACGCCATCCGCAACATCCGCGCCGAGATGCAGCTCCCCCCTTCAGAGAAAACCGAGCTCTATCTGTCGGGGTCGGGCTTAGAGAGCGTGCGAGAACACCAAACCATCCTCACCGCCCTCACCCCCACCTCCCGCATTCACTTCCAAGAGGCCCCCTCCGGCGCCAGCGCCCTCATCGGCACCATCCGCCTCCAGATCCCCATCCCCGCCTCCCTCCAGGCCAAGGAAAAAGAGCGGCTCCTCAAGGAGCAAGAAAAGCTCGAAAAGCTCCTCACCAGCACCCAAGAAAAGCTCGCCAACCCCGATTTTCGCTCCCGCGCCCCCCAGGAAGTCGTCGCCAAACTCGAGAGCGCCCTCCATCAAACCACCCAGCAATTGCAAGAAATTAAAAACAAACTCTTGACAAGTTAATTCTGTTAATGTACAATTGTGTGCATGAAACAGCAAATTATAAACAGTTTTAATCTCTTAGCCTCATTTTTGGGATTCTTCCCAAATACAGTCCCTTATTATACGTGGCGTAACCACGCATAATACTCAACACAACTAATTTACATTTAATAACTTAATATTAAACTAAACTTAGAGGACTGTATGAATCGCGTTGATTTTTTATTTTTTAAAGACGGGCCCCGGCCCAAAAAAGCTGAGCAGAGAGGACTACCTGTGGATGTACTGAGCGTTGTCTCGTCATTTGGCGCGGGTAACTTCGGTCCCGTAAACAGGGATCTCTCCATTGTTGTTCGACAACGAAGAGAGTTAGAGGCCCAGAGCGAGGTCAAAAGGGTATCTGAGTTGCATGCTGCAAAGGCCCTTTTTCCAGGAGTAGCCCCACAAGAGCTGGGAGCCAAGCTCGATGAGCTCTTTGAAGCCCTCCCCGAAGGGGCAAAAGCCAAGAGGGAACTGAATCAAGAACTAGGCCACCTGACTGAGCCGTTCAGAAGGGGAAAACTCCTGAACACAGCAGCAGCCTTGGTCCTAGAAGTAAAACCCGGGAATACCACTGTTGCCGTACACGAAAAGCTGTCCGTTGCGCGGGTCGCATTTCTCGTAGTTGCGGCTGTGCTAGGTGTGCTGGTGGGGATAGGTTGTTTCCCTGTATTGGTACTAGCTGCGTGCGGCTGGTTGCTGCTCTTTGCTGCAGGAAGTAATGTATTTGCAAGGCAGCCCTACGGACAACCCGATGTGGAAAGGGTCTTAGGGCAAACTCTGGCAGAAGTGCAAGAGCGGCTAAGTCCTACTGATCAGGGTCAGTGATGTCCACACTCCTGAGATAGTGCCGGATATAGGGGTCAAAGCGGCACTATCCTGCTTTTAAGAAGGGCGTCGGCTAAAACAAGAGCGGTCATGGCCTCCACGACGGGAACGGCGCGGAGGGCGATACAGGGGTCGTGGCGGCCGGAGGGGGGCGTTTGAAAAGAGGTTTTCTCCCCTTGGAGGGTCACTGTCTCTTGGGGCTTTTTGATGCTGGAGGGGGGTTTGAAGGCGACCTGAAAAAAGAGGGGCGCGCCCGTTGAGATCCCACCCAGAGTACCGCCCGCATAGTTGGTTTTGGGGAATACATTCCCCTCTTCATCGACATCAAAGGGGTCATTGTGCTCAGAGCCCTTCATGCGGGCCGCCGCAAAGCCGGAGCCGATCTCAAAGCCCTTCGTCGCTGGGATAGAGAGCATGGCCGAGGCGAGCTCCGCTTCCAGTTTCTCGTAGACGGGATCGCCCAAACCAACGGGAATGTGGGCCACGCAACCGATGATGCCGCCGATGGAGTCACCCTCTTGCTGGACTTGTGCAATGCGGGCTTCCATTTGAGAGGAGGTATTTGGATCGGGACAAAAAACGGGACTTAAGCGCACCCCCGCGCGCAGCGCACTGAGGTCGGTCTGATCTGGAGTGGGCGCAGCAACGCCCCCCACCTCGGCCACAAAAGCAACGCAGTCGATCTGATAGTGAGCCAGCAGTTTTTTCGCTACAGCGCCAGCGGCGACGCGGGCGACCGTCTCTCGCCCCGAAGCTCTCCCCCCGCCGCGATAATCGAAAAGGCCGTACTTTTGCAAGTAGGTGAAGTTGGCGTGGCCCGGGCGATAGAGGTCTTTGAGGACCTCGTATTGGCTGGGGTCCGCATCCCGATTGCGGATGAGGAGCGCGATGGGAGCGCCCGTGGTGCGCCCTTCAAACAAACCGGAGAGCACTTCGACTAGATCCGGCTCTTTGCGGGGCGATGTATAAGCGCTCTGACCAGGGCGTCTGAACTGGAGCTCTTCGTTTATTTCCTCCACTGTGAGGGGCAATCCCGAAGGGCACCCATCGACAATAACGCCGATCGCAGGGCCATGCGACTCCCCAAACGTGGTGATCCGAAACAGCGTTCCAAAAGAATTAGAGGCCACGTGAGAGTTCCTCGAGCACTTCCGCTTCTGTGAGGAGATCGACGCGGATCGTTTTTCCTGGGATCGACTCGTACAAAGCCTTGCGCTCTTCGTAGAGTGGGTCGGTGAAAGGGGCTTGGAGGTAGATCATGCGGCCCATAGTTTGTAGGAGCTCCCTATTTTCAGGCAAGAGAACGGCGCCTCCCCCGAGAGCAATGACTGCATTTTGCACATCTCGGATCGATTCGATCGCTTGCCGCTCCAACATCCGAAAGGCCGCCTCTCCGAGCGCGTGGTAAATTGCGCGGGGGGTATTCTCTTCGCCCGTGTGCAACGAGACTAAAAGAGCGTCGGTGTCAAAAAAGGGCCTTTGGAGTTTTTCTGCCAAACGCCTTCCAAAATAGGTCTTTCCCACTTTCCGAAAGCCAAATAAAATCAAGTTCACCTCGTTACGGCCTTGTTGCATAATTCTTCACTGTTAGACGGTTAAGCTCGGTGGTTAATTTCATTTATGCAACAACGCCCCTCGTTACCCATAAGTCTTAGCCAGTAGCTGTGCAATACTGTGCAAGAAAAAATTGCACAGTCGAGTTCAATCCAAACAATTCAGCCTATACCAAGCTGCTTTCTTGATTCCTTCTTGAGAAATGAGCCCCTTATCAATCAGGTCGGAAAGATCTCGTTGTAAAGACCGTCTATTCACTTCAGGGAAAAGGATTTCACACTCTTGGATTGTGAATTTTTCTTTTCTTTCAATGAGCCCTTCAAGTACTTGTTTCTGCCGATCCGAAAGTTTATACTGAAGCACTAAAACATCCAACCGAATAGCGTTAGATCCCTTGGTCTGAATTTCTTGCATCTGGGTCTGTAATGCTTTAGTGAAATATTCCAACCAAACCGTCATATCCATGTTGCTATTTCTGACTGATTGCAGCGCCTGGTAGTAATCTTGCCGATTCCGGTCGTAGTATTCACTGATCGTAAAAAGCTTTTTAAAATCATATCCCGAGCGATAAAGACACAAGGTAGATAACAACCTGGACGTTCTGCCGTTGCCATCTACAAATGGGTGGATATGGACGAGCTGAAATTGCGCAATCCCGGCCACAAGAACGGGCGGAATCGATTGTTCATTTTGCAACCACTCCACTAACTGGGCCATAAAGATAGGGACATCGTAGGGTGCTGGAGGAGTATAGATGATCTCTTTGGATATCGAATTGGCTACAAAATTTTGAATGGTCCGATACTGCCCTGGCTGAGCGACATTCCCCCGTACGCCCTCGACAAGACGACGGTGAACCTCTCTAACCAATCCTTCCGTGATGGGTCCCTGAGAAAAGATATACTCGGCAACGAAATCAAAAGCCTTCCTATAGTTCAACAACTCTCTTACATCTTCCGAATCGGTGCCAGCTAGCTTCTCTCCAGCAATGAGTCTTTCGGACTGATCTAGGCTTAAATGGGTCCCTTCTATATGCGTAGTGTGGTGAGCTTCCAGGATCAGGGCACGAGCCTGCATCTTAGCTACCCAATCTTTCGATAGCTGGGCCGCCTCCAGGAATCCCCTCGTCCGCTCAATGGTCGTGAGCGCGGAGGCGATCGGCATGGAAATTGTGAATTTTGGGTGAAAAGTCATGTTTTTACGACACTTTTTTCTTTAATCTGTCATAAAACCCCATTTTTGACCAGTGTTTTTCCATTTTTACGACATTTTACGACACTTTTTACGACAGATTCAGCCAAAATCTGTCGTAAAAACATGCCTCTGTCTATGGCAAGCTGTGCAATACTGTGCAGGAAAAAGTTGCACAGTAGCTAAAAAACACCCTCACTCCTCACCCAAGGTCCAAGAAAAAGTCTTGGGGTTTTTCTCCTATCTGCTACACTCGTCCTATGAAACAAGCCGAGGTATTTTTTAATCCTATGGAGGGATCTGGCCAGTTGAGCATTTCATGGAGTGCTGCCCCAAAAGGCGCTGCTGTTGAGACAAAAGAAGGAAACGGCGTCGGCTTCTTTGCTCCGAATGGGGATTTGTTGTCGGTCATTTTTGATGATGTGTTGGCCACGGAAGACCACCAGATTCTCGAATTTAAGAAATACAAAGTCGAAATATCTGTAAAAAACGGAGTGGTTAAACACAAAAGGTGCCCTCACAATGTTGGCTCTTAGGACGCGATTTAAGTCTTGACACCTCAGGCTCCCCCATGTAAATTAAATGCTTGAAGTTTGGTTTTTATCAACACGGAGAGAATATGTTACACAATTCGTCCATCGTTGCTTTCCTATTAAGTATCTTCCTTGGGTTAGGCAATGGGTCCTACGGGCATGAGGGCCCAGCGCTTTCCTCGCAAAAGCATTACATTAATGCAGAGCAGATTCAGTTGGACCGTGGGAGAATCTACGTCCATCTACAGGGACAATGTTTACCGGTGCCCTCAATTCATTGCGACGAAGAAGGCTTGTATGTCATAGCTCCGTATACAGATCCTTGGCGCTATTGCCCGAGACTCCACCCTTCCCCAAATAAAAATGGATATTGTGCCGTAACGGATTGCCCTTACTATGAATTGCGTTAAAGATGCGCTACTTAGTGCTCTCTCTGCTTAGCTGTCTGATGATTTCCTGGGGACCAAGCCCTCAGCAAATCGAGCCTATTCAATCTCTGACCACATATGAACAGGCGGTTTTAAAGCTTTTTTTTCGCACTCTCTTAGCGGAGACGGCGGCGGGATATACTCTTTACGGAGACAAGCCCATTTCAGAAGAAGGCTTGATTGTGAATAAAATCCCCCTCTTTCTTCCGGACCCTTTGGTAAAAAGAAATATTATTCTCCAAGAGGGGTACCGCATCTGGGAGCGATCTGGCCTTGCAACCGTACCAAGTAATTTTGCAATCAGATGTTCTACAACGCCAGCGGAGCATGGTTGGAGCCAATTCTTGATCGTGAATAAGAAGTCACTCACGGAAGTTGTAAACCAAAACTTACCCCTTTTTCAGTATCTTTTAGGACCCAAGACCACTGCCGCTTTACTGATCGATCAGTTAGTCAATGAAAAGGCCAATTTACTCTCCCTTCTTCATGGAGAACGTGTTCTTGATGGAATCATTTTTGGATATGGTATTCAAAATGCAATTCATGGAAGCCGAGCAGATTATATCCACGAATATTTGGAATTTAGAGGCGAACTGCCCTTTCGCACGACGCCCATAAAAAGTCGCTCTCATCCGAATGTATTTAAAAACGAAAAGTCTGCCCTCAAAAGCTCTTCTCCTAGCTTTGGATTCTCCCAAATTCGTCAAGAATTTGACCAACTGCAACAAGAGATGAAAGTCGAGGCAAAAGACGACCCAACCATCCCTTCAGTTCCTTGGTTCGGAAGCTTCCCCAATTTAGAATCTAAAAAAATCATGCAAAACTACAGAAAAGTGCAGAAGAAAATTCACCACGTGTTAGATGCCCCTACGTTTCTTCAGGACGCACTATCCAAACTGTTGAACATCCCCATTTCTTTGTCCTCGGAAAAGTCCTCTGACCTCTCATCCCTCCTTCAAGAAAAACTAAAGCAAGAAAGCGAGCTGCCATTTTTCTTAGGTCAAGCGCTCTCTCAGAATTTTACAGAAAAAAGAGAAGTTGATGCATTCATCCAAGGAGTGCTCGCCTCAGGTCAAATACAAAAAGCATCCTTCTCACAAAAAGATTTCGATACTGCGTTGCAATCCTATCGCCAGGCAGGGAGCCTTCAAAACGCGAAAAAGCACTTGACAGAAGCAGAAAGGTTTTTCCACGCTTTAAAAGAAACGGATGAAGTGATCCCCCACCGCGTCCATTATCGTATCTTAAAAAACGGTACAGAGGATCTGCGAGGACAATCCGAGGAGCTTCTTTTGAGCTATACAGTTTCTACCCCCTCAGACATTAGCCTTTGCACAAAAGAGGAAGAGATCGTCGATGCCAATGAGATTATCCCCGGATTGGCTCTTGGGATCAAAGGGATGAAAAAAGGAGAGGTCAGAGAGGTCTATATTCATCCCGCATACGGTTATGGAGAACAACCCCTTTGGGATTCAGAACCAAATCAAGTATTAGTGATTCGGGTCAAGCTTCTCCATGGCACACCCGAAAAACCCACAGCAGCCCTGCCCCTCCCCTTACAGAGCGCCCATTTTTCTGAAGAAACCCTTGCACAGCAAGTGTCTGAGGCAGAATACCAGGTCTTTTTCCAGCTAGGCCAAAAGACGTGGGATCGGTTTAAATGCTTAAACCTCTCCATGGACGAAGTCATCAGAGGCCTACGTGACGGCAAGAATGTGGATTTAAAGGAAAAATGGGAACTCGTGAATCAACTCGATCTACTGAGCTGGATACGGATCTGAACTGCTACAAACCACTTATCTTCGCGCCAATGCTTTGAAAATCGGCTACGAACTGGGGGTATGTTTTTGCGATGCACTCTACCCCCCGAATCTCGCTCTCTGAAGAGCTGGCTAGCGCCGCAACGGTCAATGCGAGGGCCAGCCTATGGTCTTGATAACTCTCAAGGAGAGCGCCGTGGAGCCGAGAGGGCTCGATGATCAACCCATCGGGAGTCTCCTCAATACGAGCTCCCATCTTAGTCAGCTCGGCAGCTATGGCACTAATGCGGTCCGATTCCTTTTTACGGGCAATCGCTCCATTAAAAAGGACGGTGCGCCCTTTCGCGAAGCATCCAATGACGGCTAAAATGGGGAGGGCGTCGATGCAGTCGTTCACATCGATTTCCCTGCCCCGTAGTTCAGTCCCCTTGAGCAGGGTGAGTTTTTTGTCCTGGACCTCAAACTGGGCTCCCATATCCTGCAAAATGGCGACGAGCTTCTTGTCTCCTTGGCAGTCGTCGATGTCCACGTTCTCGATCGTGAGCTCAGAGTGGGTGAGGAGAGCCGCTGCAATGGGGAAGGCGGCCGTGCTCCAGTCCCCCGGCACGGTGTAGTCAAAGGGGGCGATATGCGCGCCCCCCTCCATGCGGTAGTGTGTATGGTCTTTTGCGCTATAGGGAATCCCCAATCGCCGGAACCAATCGAGCGTGAGATCGACCCACGGCTTTTCTCCTGGGCTGCGCACTTCGAGTTCAATAGGGCAGGGCCCAAAAGCCCCCGCGATCAACAGCCCCGAAACAGGCTGTGAGTCTGCACCTTCTATTACAGCCCTCCCACCTGTAATCGGGCCTCGCACAATCAGAGGCGCATGCCCCCCTCCCCTACTTGCCACGGCAAAAGCCCCCAGTTGCGTGAGCCCATCGAGCAGAGGCCATGCAGGGCGGCGGGTTCGGATCGATGCATCTCCGGTCAGCACCGTATACTGGGGAAAGAGCGCCGCCACAGCCCCCACAAACCGGAGCACCTGCCCCGAGTTCCCACAATCAATCACCTCTTCAGGAGCGTGCAAGTCGCCCCCCTTCACCTTCAGACAATCCCCTTCGATCTCCACTGTTGCGCCGAGCTTGCGGACAGCTTGTATCATCGCGGTTGTATCGAGGGAGACCAAGAACTTCCGTATGTGAGACACTCCTGAAGCCAATGCAGCAAAGAGGATCGCTCTCAAAGTATGCGATTTGGAAGAGGGCACCCGGAGGCTCCCGGACAATTGAGAA
Organism: uncultured bacterium; assembly: GCA_964355615.1. GTDB lineage: Bacteria > Chlamydiota > Chlamydiia > Chlamydiales > SM23-39 > CAIVVG01. The sequence continues at coordinate 1,845 of CAYHED010000028.1, read as the reverse complement.
GCACGTACTCTAATAAGTGGCCTCCATCCAGTCGAGCGTTTTTTCCAGTTCCTCTACGGCCACAGGGCGACAATAGTGCCCCTCAAAAGGGATCGCGCGACCGATCTGGTCGATGAGGACAAAGCGGATCTCTCCCGCCGCTTTCTTTTTATCTTTACCCAGGGCAGCGAAAAAGTCCTTGCGGTTGTACTGAGCTGGAAGATGGAACGGCTCGTAGAGAGAGTAGACCCGTTTAAAATCCCCCTTGGACAAATAGCCTAGACACATACTGAGATGACTTTCAATAACGCACCCCATCGCCACGCAAAGACCGTGGGGCATTTGGTACTGAGAAACAGTCTCTAAAGCATGGCCGATCGTATGGCCAAAATTGAGGATGCGGCGGAGCCCTTTTTCCTGAGGATCTTGTTCCACGATCGCGATCTTTTGTTGGATCGAGGCTCTCACGAGCTCTTCGAATTCCAGCTCAAAAAAGTCGGGCCTGGCGATGAGTCCCATCTTAAAAATCTCAGCGAGGCCATTGCGCTTTTCCGCCTCAGGCAACGTCTTTAAAAGATCGAGATCCACGACAATGGCCTTGGGCTGGTAAAACGTGCCGAGGAGATTTTTCCCAAATTCCGTATTGATAGCGGTCTTCCCCCCGATCGCCGCGTCGACCATGCCGAGGAGCGTCGTCGGAACAAGAACTAAAGGGACTCCCCGCAAGTAGGTCGACGCCACGAAACCCACCACATCGGTGGTCGTCCCCCCACCGAGGGCGACAATCGTCGTGTCCCGTCCATACCCCCCGCGCAGCAAAAACTGCTCGATGAGAGAGCGTGTCTCAAGGGTCTTGGCCGCCTCCCCGCTAGGAATACAGAGCAAATCGGCCTTGAGCCTCTCTGCCAGTTTTTCTCCATAGAGCGTTTTTAAAGCGACATCGGCGACGAGCACCGTCCTATGAGGACAGAGTGAGGGTAAGAGCTCCCCACCCAGAAACTGGCGGCCTATGTACAACATCACCGACGGATTGTCCCAAAAAGGCCATTTTCCCCTCTAGAGAATTTTAGTGTTTAGGACAATGCAATCGTTGTTGTCTTTGCAAGTATCTCAACGTTTTTCTCATTGCACTGGCTTGGTCGCCCCTCACCTGTCTTAGCTCGCTCTGGGCTTCTTGCTCGTTAACATGCAAAACATCGCAATCTTGAGCTGTCATCAGTTGTGCAGAGGGAATAGCCGGAGCGCTTTCTCGTGCAACTTGAGATCCCTGAGGCACAGTAACGAGAAAAAGAGTTGTAAAGGTCACCACACCAACCGTAACTCCTGTAAAGGTCGCACAATCCTTAGTGTTTGTTGAAACAGACGGAACCATTATTTTATCCTTTGGTTTGATTTGAACGACATCGTTTGTACAATACAATCGCATTTAAATCAAAACCAAATTCCCCTCTAGGGAATTTTACGGCGCGGTGGTAATGGTCCGGTCCCCCACGATCGTGATCGGCGCGCCGATCGTTCCAGAGACGCACTTCACATCCCCTGCAAACGAGACGCCAGACCCGTTGGTCACGGTGAAGACGTTGAGCTGCGTCGTTGCTCCTAAGGTGCTACTGAATGTAATACTCCCGGCACCTGCGGCCAGGGTCAGAGTCTGAGAGCTGGCGGAGGCTCCTTCGATGATGCCGCCAAAGTTGATGGCTCCACCAAAGGTACTGGTGTTGATGGTGGAAGAGGCTGTGAGGGTGGTTCTTGTCACTCCCGATGCGGTGAGCGAGTTCGCTGTGATGTTGCCACCGATCTTAAAGCCGTTACCAGCAGTACTTTGTGTTGTTGTGACGGTAAGGGCGCCAAGGCGGGTCCCCGTTC
>CAYHED010000027.1:0-12322 GCA_964355615.1 uncultured bacterium | reverse complement strand
AAGAGCATGTAGCTCATGATGCTGCCGGAGCCGCGCCCCTCTCGATCCTTCCCAAAGCCGGAAAGGGCGTAGGCGAGGACGCGGGCGAGGAACATCACAAAGGCGTTGATCACGCCCTGCAGAAGGGTCATGGTGACCATATCTCCATTGGCGACGTGGGTAATTTCGTGGGCGAGGACCCCTTCGATTTCCTTTTCTTGCATCCGGCCGAGCAGTCCAGAGGAGACTGCGACGAGGGAGCGGCTGCGTGAGGGGCCTGTGGCAAAGGCGTTGACTTCGTTAGAGGAGTAGATTCCCACCTGAGGCATGACAGGTAACTGGGCCAGGCGAGCTAGTTTATAGACGACGGTAAGAAGGTGTTTTTGCTCTGGATCATGGGTGTTGGGATCGATGAGCTTGACCCCCATCATCCACTTTGCCATTACGCGGGAAAGGGCCAGAGAAATAAGAGCGCCCCCCATGCCCCAAAGGAGGCAGAAGATAATGAGGTCTTGGTAGTTGATCCCGTAGGCCCGATCGAGGTAAGGGCGAATATTGAGGATATTCAGCACAACCGAGATCGTCATGACGACGAGGAAGTTGAGCGCTAAAAAAAGGGCAATTCGTTTGATCCATCCCATAGGGGTTTCTCCTTTGATGGACTGAGTATATCAAAAATAGAGTTGCGTGAAAAGAGTTTTTCTGTCATCTATTCCCTCTTATAGTTTGGGACAAAACATGGCCAAAAAGTCTACGGAAGTAGCGCTCGCTCAAGTGAAAAAAATGCTCGATGGACAGTGCGCCTGCTATGTCCTTATCACGTGTACTGAACCTTCCCGAGAGGGAAAGATGGAAGTTCAAATGGACTATGAGGGGGATGCTGATCTAGCAGCCTATCTGATAGACAATGCGTCTCAAGTTTTTGATGAAAGGCTCTCCCAGATCAATTAGTGAAAAAAGCCTTTTTCCTCTTGTTTTTGATTTGGCTTTGTCTTCCCCACCTGTCTACCGTGGTATTGTAGCCCCGTCTCTTCTTGCTGTATTCCTTGCTCTGCGGGAATCTGTACTGACAACGAAGAATTACAGGCGATGGAGGAATTTGTAAAAGGAAAAGTGAGGGCCATTCAACAGCTGCATTCAACGAGGCCAGACCTGTTTTTTGAAGGAGGCAGCGCTAGCCGAAGGGCGAAAAGCAGTAATATGGCTTGCCTTGACTGGGAGTTTCTCACAGAAGAGTTAAATCGGAGAGAGAGGGTGATCCTAGAATGCAGAGTCTGATTCAATTCCATATTCGCAGAATTTCTCAAGAACTGGGATTGAGAGAGGAATAACATTTCGGTATAAATTTATGGGAGAGTTTATGAAGTCATTTGTCTATATGTTTCTTTTGTTGAGCATGAGTGTTTTTGCTGGGCCTCAAGCTCTCAGCGAACTTGTCTATGAGATACGGAATCCTCAGACCGATCCCGCCAGCTTTCGGCAAGCTTTGGAAAAAATTGGAGAAAAACTGGCGCTCGATGTTTTAGAAGAGCTGGATAGAGAAGAAGTTGCAATTCAAACTCTAACAGGAGCTACGGCCACCCATTTCCTTGTAGATGAAGTTCCCGTGTTAGTGACGATTCTTCGAGCCGGGCTTCCCCTGAATGGAGGGGTGCACAAGGTTTTTCCAAGCGCCACAGTGGGTTTCTTAGCGATGTCGCGCAATGAAGAGACTTTAAAGGCCGATGTGGGTTACGTAGCTCTGCCGGACTTAAGGGGTAAATCTGTCATTATTTCTGACACCATGCTGGCTACTGGGGGCTCTTTAATCGATGCGATTCAAATTGTGGAGCAAAGATCTCCGCGAAGGATCTTTGTGATCGCGGCCATCGCTTCTCGACCTGGTATTGAGCGGATTTTCAAATATAATCCGGCGATCAAAGTTTTTGCGGCAGCAATCGACCCTTCTTTGAATGACAAAGGGTGCCAATGGATCATTATATGCAATTGTCTAACAGCTGTTAGACAATTGGGATAAGCTAGATAAAACGCCCTCATTCTAAAGATGTTAGATCTTGAAAACCCATCTATTCCTGGGAACTCATTTTGAAGGTCCTTAGCCACCTTTTCCAGCACTTTACTGCCCCACCCCTCATTTTCTTGTTTTTTAACAAGATCCTTACCAAGATCCCAATATAGGTGAATTAATTCTCGACTGGCAGCCATAGCAGCTTTTAACTGCGCATTTCTGATTTTTGTTTTGAGCTCGTTCAAGAATTCACGGTAGCCAGGCATAGCTATGGTGTTTGAATCTGAGTCAACTAAAGATCTTGTTGGCATCTTGGTCACGTGAACTCCCCAATTTTTTAAAGAGTAGAGAAAAACTTTGACAGTCTTTCTCAGGAAAGTCAACTATTTTTGAGAAAAAGTGTTTCGAAATCTCCTTCATCCTCACATGACGGGAGGAACTAGAAAGTCGTAGTGGTTGCCGACCTGATTTAGCACCGCATTGATGGTTCCTGTGTTGGTGAGAGCAGTGATAGGCACATCGAATTCTCTAGAGAGCCCTTGAGGGCGGTCTCTCCAAATGACCACATCGACGTGGAACATCTTGGACAGGGCATACAACTCTGCTCGAGAGCCGTGGGAGTGGTCTTGCTGCATATGGAGAAAATAGGCGCGGAAATTAAAACTTGCAAGGGCGGCACTTCGTTGGTTAAGGAGCTGTTCCCCCTGCCTCTGTTCTTCTTCTGTAATGAACTTACTTTCAAAGGCATCATTTAGAGACTGCCGTTCTTCTGCGATGTGCCCTGCTTCGACGTGCTTATGGTTTTCAATCGCTCCAATGACAGAGTCGTCCCCAGGAATTCCTACAATATACCCCCTCAGCATGGAGTCTTTGTTTTTGTTGTAGTTAACTTGCATCCAATGAATCACTGCGGGGCGTAGCGTTGCATAAGTATAGCCTTGATCCCGTCTTAGGTCTCTTAAGCCAAAAAGCGCTGTATGGAGCCAACAATTGCCATCTTTCGGCTGACGGACAATCCCTCTTGCATCCGGGCCTTGCGAAGCAAAATACAGATTGAGGACCTCTTGATATCCATGGAACAGGGAGCGCAGAACGCGGATATTGTTTTCGATTTCTGCAATCGTTCCAAACGCTTTTTCTAAACCCGCTTCCCTCGGAGCTTGTCCGTAGAGATCTCTAAAAGACTGAACATCTCGGACGAGTCTATCTCCGACAGGACCCTGGATCAGTTGTAAGTCCCGGTAGATGGGCTCCATTTGGCGGGTCAAATCATCGGCAGCTCTCCGAATGAGGTCCCCTTGGTCCGCCAAGGGAGCGGCCACAGGCTCTGAAGGGACGACCGCTGGAGGTGGTAGCGGCTCTCGGTTTTGGTACTTGATGCACATTCCTATTAAGGCTGCCGGACCGGTCACGATAAGGGTTAGAGAGAGGACCGCTAAAACAACGAGTGTGACTGCGCGGGCTACGATTTCGTACGGCTTGTGTTGTTCGGGAAGTGGCTCTGTAAAGAGCCTTGATACATGGTGGCCTAGCCATAAAGCGGGCGCCATGAGGGTGTGGCCTCTGACCGAGGGATTTAAGAAAACAGCTTGCATTGTGCTCATACTGCAAAGAACTTTACCAGTAAGAGCTGATTTTTGACTAGGTTCTTATTTTTTTCTTAAAATCTGGGCTCTCAGATACATCTTCAGGAGGCCGCCGGTGATAACGAGAATAGCGCCAATGGCGGAAAGGCCATTCGGTGTCTGGCCAAAAATCAGCCAGTCGAAAAGGGCCCCTAGGAGAATGGAAAAATAGAGAAACGTCGAGAGCCGGGTCGGCGTCCCGTGTTTGTACGCTGCCGCTCTCATCAATTGGCTCAGTAGCGACGCGCCACCCAGCAGCAAAATGAGAACAATAGGGTTTATGTTTTCTCGCTGGGTCCCCACAAAGGGTTCCGCATAGAGGAAGGGGAGAAGACTGAGAACCATGCAGAGAAAAAACATATACAGCGTACTCAGCTCCGTTCTCTCATCCTTGCTGCTGATCCCGAAAACCACCTGAGAACATCCCTGACAGAGTCCCGCGAGAACACCGACAAGGCTCAAGAGGGAAAAAATCCCCCCATCGGGCTGCAGAATGCAAAGCATCCCCAGAAAAGAGACGATGAGTCCGATCCAGGTCGACTTCCCGATTCGGTGACCCGTCACTGCCCGTTCAATCACCGGGATAGAAAGGGGACCCAGGCTGAGGAGGACCAGCCCGTTGAGCAAGGTGTCCCTCTGGATGTAGTAATAAAAACTATACTGCGCCCCCAAGACGAAGAAAGCGCGCAAGAAATGGAGTTTGGTATTGGAGAAGGGGAGTACGGGGTGCAGTTTTCCTAGCGCCCGTAACACAATTGCGCAGAGCAAAAAAGCCGCTACAAACCTCCAGAAAATCAGAGCCTCTAAAGAAAACTCTTGAGAGCCCAGTTTGCCGAAAAGCCCCACGAATGCAATCCCCGAAGCGGAAAGGAGCATGTAGAGAACGCCGGTGTGAAAGGAGTCTTTGTGCATCTTAGGGCTGAATATAGTAGACACAGGGCACATTCTGTCTATTATTTTCTTTAGTCGTTGATTGTAAGTATGATAACACACTTTCTGCACAATAACATGGGCCTATGTTATTGTGCAATTTGATGTTATCGTTGGCGCTCTGCTCTTCTAGTACACTTATTAATAATTTTTGTTATTCGTATTTTGTTATTACTAAATAATAGCAATGTGTTTAGTTGAGATTATTATTCCGTAGTGTTATAATTGATGGATATTAATAACAAATGTATGGAGTAAAATATGACATCTAATATTAGGGCGGCATTTAACTTTACAGTGAATGCTTTAAGAACGGCTAAGGAAGCTGTTGTTGAGGAATATCGCACAAATTTTGTTGCGAAGCCAGCTGTGGCGAGAGTTTTATCGAGTACGACACAACTTTTCAAACAAGGTGTGCAGGATCTCGTTGAATCAAACCTCCTTGAGACTACAGGACTTGTAAATACACGGGATACCGTTGAGGTACTAAAAGACCTGTCTGTTGTATTGGAAGGGCCATCTGCTCTGCAAAAAGCAGGTCAAGCCATTGTTGCAACATCAGGATCTCTCAAATCAGGTTTGCAAGCTGTTGGTCGGGTCTTGGCTGAACAACCAGAAAAGATCAAAAAAATAAATCAGTTGGCGCTTCAAGAACTACAAGCTGGGATGGCGAGTGTTGGTAGAGGCATTACCACAGTTGCTTTCGCTGGCATTAACGCCGTCGACGCCGGTATCAAGGCAGTATCAAAGGTCCCTTCTGCTCTCAGAGCGACCCTTCCAGATACAAGCTTGGTTAAGACTCTGGGAAAACGGGTGAAAGACGCGCAAGATCGCTACGAGGAAGTCAGAGCGAATACTTCTTTACTCCAAGCAGTAGTTCCGGAGACAACCTTTGTTCTCACCAAGGAAAAGCACTTGGAGCACACAAAGGAACTCTACAAACAAGCCAAAGCTTATACGCATTCATTGATCGAAACACCGGGTAGATCAGGTACTCAGATTCAGGAAGCGATAGGTGCCCAAGGGACCTTGTTAAATCAATTGGGAGATCAGAAAGCCCGTCTGACGGAAGCTCTTAGTACTTTTGACGGGGAGCATTATTTGAAGGCTGCTGGTAGCGTTAAGGAAGCCGCAAAGACTGAAGCGGTTTTTTTAAACTACTTAAAAGATGAAAGCAAGCACCTCTCAGAAGCGAGAACGGCTCTTGCTAAGGACGCTTTGAAGTTTGTTGGAAAAGCAGTGCTCGTAGCCGGTGCAGTAGTCATTACAGGTCTGGCTGTCAGATCCCTGTATCGCTACTTTACAGCCACACCAGTAGCTGTGAAGCAGGAAGAGGCTGAAGTAGTGACGCGCCCTCGCGCTAATGCTGTTCTAGAAAGCGCAGCAAGTAGCACGTCAGTCAGGGTAACGCCTACACCTACATCTTCACCAAGAAGCAGTGTGGCCTCTTCTGGGTCGATGCCTTATGTACGAGCCGTTTCAATCCTCGCGCATAAAAACTCTTCGGAGACTGACAAAGTCGCTGCTAGAGCAGCAATAAATGAATATTATCATTTGAAAGCCTAATATCTAGGGGTGTTGCGTTCCGCAACACCCCTTCTTTTTGACAAATCCAATTTTACATTATAGGTGTTGATTTAAATGTGTCTCTGTTATTATAATAACTGTCGTAAGACTTTTACGAACTGAACTAACGGAGAAAAACTATGTCATCAATATTTAAATATGCCTCTAATGTCGCCGCCCTTGCTGTAGCGACGGCTGTCAATGCGTATGATTACACGAGTCCTAAAGTGGCTAAGAACGCCTCTTCAGCGGCTAGAACTGCTATGAACATGAGCGCCACGGCGTTCTATCATGCAAAGACAAAAATAGTTTCTACTCTTCCCGATGCGAGCCTTGTTCAGCTTAAGAAAGGGCATGTAGCAGACGCGCTGCTCTCGTTGAATCAGGCCAGAGCTTATACGAAAGTATTGGTTGATGAAAAGTTCAGATTTCCTGATGCCGAGCTGACGGTAGCATTAGGGGTTCACGGGAATCGTTTAGGTCGCTTCAATGATCAAATGGGACGTCTCTCAGAAGCTCAAACTGTTTTTCGCAATGACTGCTTGAAGTTGGCTGGAAAAGCGACTCTCGTAGTGGGTGCAGCTGTTGTAACTGGCTTGGTTGTTAAAGCATTGTACAACCACTTCACACAACCTGTGAAAACAGAAGATAAGGCCCCTGTTAAGCTTGAGCCAGTTTCTCCGGCTGCGACAACAGAGCCTACTTCTCCTGCTGCTGAGTGTATCTAGTTTAAGTTTCTATGTTGCGCCGTACCATTTGTACTTGGCGGCGCAGCGTTTCATTGATCTGAATCTGATCGGTAATTTTTTTCCACGCATGGAGTAGAGTAGAGTGAGTTTTCCCTCCAAAGGAGGAGGCGATTTTCATTAGGGAATCGTCGATGAGCTCTTTGGCTAAATACATCGCTACTTGGCGCGCAAGGGCAATCTCTTTGTGGCGCGATTCCCCTTTAATTTCTGAGATGCGCACTTCAAACACGGTGGCTACGCTTTTCAAGATTTCTTCGACGGAGATTTTTTGATTGGGGGCGCTGCTTTGGAACATCTCGCTTAAGATTTTTTCGACGATTTCTTCATTGAGTTGGGTCGAGAGGAGGCGCGAGTGGGCGGAGAGGCGATTGATGGCCCCTTCGATCTGGCGGACGTTGTTGTAGATGTGTTCTGCGATGTAAAAGGCGATCTGGTTGGGGATGTTGAGGCCGCGCCGCTCAGATTTGTGCTTGATGATGGCGACGCGGGTCTCTAGGTCGGGGACGCCCATATGGGCGACGAGGCCCCATTCCATCCTAGCGACCATCCGCTCGGAGAGCTTGAGCTGGCCGGGGGGCTTATCGCTGGTAATCACGATCTGTTTGCCCTGATTGAGCAGCGTCTCAAAGGTGTTGCAGAACTCTTCTTCAAAGTTGAGTCGGTTTTGCAAAAACTGGATATCGTCGACGAGGAGGACGTCGAGGTTGCGGTAAAATCGTTTCATCTTGTCGATCGATTTATTGCGGAGATGATCGACGATGTCGTTGATGAACGCTTCGGTGGTAATCGATTGAATGCGCATCTTCTTATGGTGTTCGCAGACGTAATGGCCGATGCTGTGGAGGAGATGTGTTTTCCCCAAGCCGACGCCGCCGTGGATGAAGAGGGGGTTGTACGATTTACCCGGCCTGGCAGCGACTCCCAAAGCGGCCGATTTCACAAACTGGTTGGAGGGCCCTTCGATAAAATTCTCAAAAATGTAGAGGCTGTTGAGTTTGAGTGTTTGGGGCGAAGTCTCTTCAGCAGGAGCTGCAACAGGAGCTGTGGATTCGGCTTTCGCCTCTGTCACAATCAAAAAGCGGATGGCGGGCTCTCCTGAGCCGCGCAGCGGCAGGAAATTGCAGAGGACCTCTTTGAAATTATCTAACAGGTACTCTTGCACGAAAACATTCGGCACTTCGAGAACCACTTCTTCGTGGGAGCCTTCTACGAGGCGAATAGGAGCGATCCAATTTTCAAATTCGGCGGAGCTGCAACGGTTCTCGATGAATTCGAGAAACTGGGTCCAGCCGTTTTTGATTTCACAGTCGAGCATGGTGTGAGATTACCAAGCGGAGAGTAAAAAATCAAGGGACTGAGCTGAGAGGCTTATTGGAACCACAGAGCCACAGAGGAAGAGGAGGTAGCACAGAGGAAAATTTCTTTTTTGCGAGAGCAAAAAAGAAGAATCCTTGCCGCGCAGCGCGGCAAAAAAAGGACCTTGCCTCTGTGCTCCCTCCCTCCTCTCTCTCGCCTCTGTGGTTAAGTGTCCCCTCAACGGTAGGAGAGTGTCAGAGCGGATGCTTGCGCTGCGATTTCAGCCACATTGCACTTTTCGAGTTCGATTGTTTGGTTGAGCGCTTGTTTGCGGTAGCCGAGCAAGAAGAGGGCTTTGGCGCGATTGAGCTGGGAGGGGAGGTGGCTGGGATCGACTTTAAGCGCTTTGTCGAGGTACTCGAGGGCTTTGAGGCCGTTGCCGAGTTGGAGGTAGACGGCTCCCATTGTTTGGAAATCGTAGGCGGTGGGGGGAGTGAGGACGGCGAGCGCTTCAAAAACGGTGAGGGCGACGTCGTAAATCCCTTGCTGAATGTAGGCGTAGGCGACGTAGCGGAGGTCGGTGAGCTCTTTGTTTCCCCATCCTAACACTTCTTGCCACGGAATCTGACTCATCGCTTATCCTCTTTGGTATTGGTTGCGTCTGGAATTGATGAACAACAAGGTTTTATTCAACCGGTCGATGCACTGGAGCAAATGAAGCAGAATTTTTCGCTCCCGCTCCTCGTCTTCTTTCTCTTGGTCCCCCGACTCTCCTTGCTTTCTAGCAAAGGGCTTTTTGAGCACATCTTCTAAGCTCGCCAACCGATCGGAGTCTTCTTCGGTCTTCTCGTAGCCGCCGAGAGAGGGGATGAGTTGGTAAGTAAAGAGGTTTTGGCCAGAAATTCCCACCGGAGGGGCAAAGAGGGCCCAGGTGGTGGCTTTGCCCACTTGGAAGAGGTGCTCAAATTCCTTAGGGATATAAGGTTTGAGAACGGAGGTCTCTGTTTTTTGTGGGATAAACTGCGAGTCTTGAACAATGCGTGTGTCGAGCAGCTCCATATCCTTGGCGTAACGGATAGAAGATTCGATTCCTAGATCGGCAACGGTGCGTGTTTTATTGGTGGACATGGAGTTCTCCCTCTTCCGTATTCTAGCAGTGCGCCCTTTTTTTGCTCTCCCTTTTTTGTAAACAGTTTCCCACACCCTTCCGCAAATGCCTTATAATGAAATATATAATACCTATTTTTAAGGGTGTCTAAACACACCTTATGAACAAGTTTCCCACAAATTCCCACAACGGTCTGAAAAGATTTTTTCGGCACTTAAAAGTCTGAAGCCAAATAGGTTTGGGAGGGCTTCGGAAAAAGTGTTTAAGAAAAGGGATTGCGTAGATTTTGATTTCGTGGCTAACATGTGGGAGAACGTGGGAAAGTCTAAATGAGTGGGTTCTTCTTCAGTGGCTCTTCAGTAGCTAAGCTCGATGAGAAGGGGCGTTTTGTCTTGCCTCAATCGATGCGTTACGGCCTTGTGGAAGAGGGGAAATGTGAATTTGTCATCGCTTTGGGGTTAGGCGGCTGTTTAAGTATCTATAGAAAGAGCGCGATCGACCAGATCGTGGCGAAATTCCGTCAGAATCAGCATGTCGCTAAATTCCAAAAGTTCTTCACCGTTTTTTTCTCTACGCTGCACCCGACAGAGTGCGATAAAGTGGGCCGTGTGGCGCTGCCACAGAGCCTTAAAAATGCGGTGGGGATCGGCAAAGAGATCGTCGTCGCAGGGGTGATGGATAAAATTGAGCTGTGGCCCAAAGATATCTATGACCAAAACTTACGCAATCTGTTGAATGGCGCAAGCGCCGAGATGAATCTGGCTAAAATGACTGAAGAGGCATTTGCTCTCTTGAACGAGGCTCCAGTGAGCCCTGAAACTCCGTCTGCAGCGACCGCAGCGGTAAATCCTCTGTACTTTTCTACGACATGAAACATATCCCAGTTTTGCTAGCAGAGACCCTTTCCATATTTGAGGGGAAGAAGATCTCTACCTTTTTCGACGGGACTTTGGGAGCGGGCGGCCATGCGGGCGCCCTCCTTGAAGCCCACCCCGAAATAAAGCGCTACCTGGGTTGCGATCGGGACCCTGTCGCCTTGGAGCTGGCTAAACACCACTTGGCGCCTTGGGGGGAAAAAGTGGAATTGATCCGAGGGGCGTATGCCGATTTGCCTCGGATTTTGAAGGAGAAAAAGGTCTCTGCCGTCGATGGGTTTTTGATCGATGTGGGGGTCTCCTCCATGCAGCTCGATGAGAAGGAGCGGGGATTTAGCTTCCGAGGGGAAGCCGCTCTCGATATGCGCATGGACCCGGAAGGGGAGCTCACGGCAGAAGAGATCGTGAACCGCTTTTCGGAAAAAGAGTTGGCTCGGATCTTCTTCGAATATGGAGAAGAGCGGCGCTCGAGACAGGTGGCAAAGGCCATCGTAGAGGCGCGAAGAAAAAGAAGGATCCGTACGACTAAAGATTTGGTCGATATCGTGTTCCCGGTGGCCACCAAAGGGCGCCTCCATCCAGCGACGCTGGTATTTCAGGCCTTGCGCATCGTGGTGAACGATGAGCTCGGTCAGTTAGAAAAGGGCATTCAGGCGGCGATGGAGCATGTAGCTGTAGGGGGGCGGATCGCTGTGATCTCTTTTCATAGTCTGGAGGACCGGATTGTGAAAAACCTCCTCCGCTCCGACCGAGAAGGTTGGAAGGTGCTTACAAAGAAACCGGTCGGTCCGACGGAAGAAGAGAGTAAAATAAACCCCCGGTCGCGGAGCGCTAAATTGCGCGCGGCCGAACGAGTGGAAGAAGATGAATAAGTGGCTTGCCCAATTGGCTTTGTGTCTCGGAGTGTTCGGGCTTTGTTTGTACTCGTATCTCAATGCCCAAAATGAACTGACCGAGCTGAAGATCCTCTTGCCAAAAGTGGAAAAAGAGGTGCAGCTCATCCGAGAAGAAAACCGCCGTTTGGCCTATGAAGTGGACCGGTTTGAGAGCCCCTCTCACTTAATCGAGCTCGCTCACCGCCCCGAATTTGGCCATCTCAGGCACCCCTTATTGAAAGAGATCCTCACTGTTCCCGAAGCCTTTGCTAGCAACGAAATTCCATGAAGCGCCTGGTCGGCTTGTCGGTTTTTTTAGCAGCGCTTTTTTGTCTGCTCATCGTCCGCTTTTATCAAATTCAGATCGTAGAAGGGGATAAGTGGACCCGCTACGCTCTGGCGCAACACCAGTATGTGGCCATTGAGCCCTTTGTTCGCGGTTCGTTTTATTCCAACACTTCGATCAAGAAAGGACATCCCGGCGAAAAACAGCCCTTTGTGGTCGATGTCCCCAAATTTCATCTGATGATTGACCCCGACTCGATCCCCGAGCCTGTAAAAGCGAAAATGGCCGAAGAGCTCCTCTCGCGCCTTCCTATTCCTTTAGAGCAAAAACAGCGGCTCCGCCCTGAATTTTTCCGCAAAAGCCGCAGCCGCAAGCTCGTCGCCTGGCTCGATCGGACTCAGAGAGCCGCTATCGAAGCGTGGTGGAACGGATTTGCTAAACAAGAAAAGCTCGTTCGGAACGCCCTCTTTTTTGTCTCCGACTACAAACGGTCCTATCCCTTCGGAAGCCTCCTCGGATCGGTGCTCCACACAGTCCAAGCCGACCGCGATCCCAAAACCGGGCAGTCTATTCCGACCGGAGGGCTCGAGCTCGTATTCAACACCTACCTCCAAGGGAAACCGGGCCGAAGGGTCATTACCCGTTCGCCGCGCCACCCACTCGATACCGGTGTCGTCTTAGAGACTCCTGAAAATGGGGCCGATATCTACCTCACGATCAACCATTATCTGCAGGCAGTGGTGGAGGCCGAATTGGCTAAGGGAGTTCAAGCCACGCAAGCCAAAGGGGGCTGGGCTGTGATGATGGATCCCTATAACGGAGAGATTTTGGCTTTGGCACAGATCCCCTCGTTTGATCCCACCCATTACGCCGATTATTTTAACGACCCCTCTCTCCTTGAATGCACCCGCGTCAAAGCAATCACCGACTGCTACGAGCCCGGATCGATCTTCAAACCGATCACCGCCCTCCTCTGCCTGAAGGCGAACGAAGAGCTCGTCCGACAAGGGAAAGCCCTCCTCTTT
>CAYHED010000026.1:0-12371 GCA_964355615.1 uncultured bacterium | reverse complement strand
TTTGGGGGTTCTTATGAACCCCGCACAAACTTACTTTCTTACTCTTCTCTTTTCCCACTGTCAAAACTGCTTGAACAGTCTCGCTGTTCTGTTTCTTGTGATTCAGCATCAAAAGAATAAGCAAGACTATACAAGAAGAGGGGATTTTTGTGCAAATTTTTTCGTTTTTCTCTATGGGAAGTGATTTTAATCCGACGAATTCGGGCTTGAAAATTGGGGGGTTTCGACGGGAAAATAACGGGTCAGACCCGTCTTCTTAAGCAAGAAGAAAAAACCTTGCTGCTAAAGAGAAAAAGAGGAGACAAAATAGGGGTGTGTAGGGGGCTGCGGGCGCTCGCTCACGGTCCTAAAAAGGTAGGTGTGCTCATCGGTGACCTTCACCTCTTCAGAGACCCACTTTCCATCGATTTGATAGACCCGGCTCTCTGGGAGAGGGCCCACTCGAGGGGAAACGACCAGTTGAAATTCCTCCCCAGCAAGCACGGCACTCGCCTCAAAGCGTCCCTCTACCATCTGATAGACAGGCTCTGTAGGAAAGCGAACGAGAAAAGACTCTGGCCCCACCGTTTTTCGAAAAACCACCCAAATCGAGGGGTCATCCTTAGTGGTTTCAAAAGAAGATTTTACGGGTTGATCGAGAAAAGCCCACCCATCGGCGGAGAGCTCTTTTCCAAAGAGAGCAGAAACCGTTAAGAATAAAGCGACAATGGTTTTTACCAAAAACTTCATTTTACCACCCTTTAATGACGTATATAGTACCATTTTACGGACTTAAAAAACATTCATATGAAAATTATTAATCGACAAGGAAAGGGCGGTTCTGGTAGAGAGAGAAGCAGGTATTTAAATTGAAGGAGAGTCTCCCATGTGTATTTCTGTTTTTTTCGCCCTGGTATTGGGGTTTTATCTTGCGCTCACCAACTTGGCCTGTTTGATCCACCAGGATCGCTCCAAGAAGGTCGTTGCTGAATTTCTAGGTAGTCACGCATTAATGGCCCTATCTGGCGCGAGAAGTTTGATGATCGGCTTGCTGATCGTTGTGAGCCACAATATGTGGATTGGCGACGGGCGCGTGTTGATTACTTTAATCGGTTGGTTTGCGGTTGTTCAAGGGATTGCTCGCCTCTTTTTCCCAGAGCATTCTGCGAAGCTGTGCAAACGGATCATCAATGGCGTCGGCTACCAAATCACCCTTTGGGTTTGGTTGCTCATCGGCCTCTATCTGATTTGGCTGGCTTACTCTTAAGTCCCATTTAGGGGGGTGCTTGATTTTCATCCCCCTTCTCCTCTATTCTCGTTTCCATGAATATTTGGTTTAAACCTATCACTACCCAAGAAATCAATGCGTGGAGAGCCGGCACCCTTCTGGAGCACCTGTCCATTGTCTTCACAGACATAGCTCCTGACTCTCTCACGGCGACAATGCCTGTGGACCGAAGAACTCTCCAGCCTCTAGGCACTCTGCACGGAGGGGCCTCCTGTGTGTTAGCAGAGACCTTGGGAAGCGTGGCGGCCAATTGCTGCATCGACTTAGAGCAAAAGATGTGTGTGGGGTTAGATATCAACGTCAATCATATTCGAGCAGTCCGCTCGGGGCTTGTGACGGGCATAGCAAAGCCTCTGCACATTGGGAGATCGACGCAGGTCTGGGAAATCCGGATTGTGAATGAAGAAAATCAGCTGGTCGCTGTTTCTCGTTTAACGGTATCTGTATTAGACAAAAAAAAACCCGACCAGAAGGTCGGGTTTTGAACAACCGAGATTAGCGGTTGTAGAATCCGCCGCTGCGGTCGCCGCCGCGGGAGTCTCTTCGTTCGCCGCCGCGATCTCCGCCGCCAGCGCCGCCCCACTCTCTACGAGGACGGAATTCGCCACCAGCACCTGCTGGGCGTTCTCTCCGCTCGCCTGAGTAAGAAGGACGATCACCCATTGGACGGTCGCGCTGTTCAGTGCGTGCCCAATCGATAACAAGAGCTTTGGCTTGGAAAGGCTGTCCGCTCAAAGCTTCTTTCGCTTTGCCAGCAGCATCAGCTGTTTCCATGCGGACGAAAGCAAATCCACGAGATCTGCCGGAAAAACGGTCCATCACGATTTTAACTTCCTGTACGACGCCATAAGTGCCGAACAATTCTCGAACTTGATCTTCAGTTGCATCAAAGTTCAGGTTGCCTACGTACAGTTTTTGATTTTGTTGTTGATTCATCTAAAATTCTCCAAAAAGATATAAAAGGACCGTTATTATAGATCCGACTCAAGTGTTATCTGAGGACGTTTCCTCAGGACTCCCATTCTACTATACCCCTCCCCCAAAGTCAAACACCAACTTGACCCGATCTATCAAGACGGCTTAGGATGGGGGTATGGACAAGGAACTAGAAGCGAGGATGCTCCGCCTAAAGATTCAGGAGGGGGACCTCATTGAAAAATTTATTTTAGGTTCGGGTAGCGGGGGGCAAAAAATCAATAAAACCTCCTCCTGCGTCTATCTGAAGCATATCCCTACAGGAATCGAGGTGAAATGCCAAAGAGATCGGTCCCGTAGCCTCAATCGCCTCTTTGCCCGAAGGGAGCTTTGCGAGAAACTCGAGGAGCAACTTTTCAAAGAAAAGAGTAAGAAACAACAAGAGATTTCAAAAATCCGCAGGCAAAAAAAGCGCCGTTCCCGCAGGCAAAAAGAAAAGTTGGTCGAGGGGAAGCGGCAGCTGTCGACAAAAAAAGGATTGAGGAAGAGTCCCGATTTTGATTGATTCTTGTCCAGCAGTAGGTCTATACTAGTGGGCCTATGGAATACACCGTCCCGACCCCAATGAGCGCCCTTGAGGCCCTCCGCCAACTCTATCCCGACAGCTCTCGCCGTTCTATCCAAACTTGGCTTGAAAAGGGCCGTTTTTGGGTCGATGGGCAAAAACTTCTGCGGGAGAACCTCCCCCTGAATCCTGGCCAGGTAGTGACGGCAAGAGACCATTTCAAGGCCCCCAAGGCGCCGGGCTTAAGGGTTCTCTACGAGGAGAGGTATTTCATTGTGATCGACAAGCCGAAGGGGTTGCTGAGCGTTCCTCTCGACGAAGAGCGTTCTCAACGGCACGCCCTGGGGCTGCTGCGCGAATCTTTTGGGACCGATCAGATTTTTGCCGTCCACCGGATCGACCGAGATACATCTGGCGTTCTCTTATTTGCCAGAGGCAAGGAGTCGGAGCAGCGTTTTAAAGACATGTTCGAAGCACACGACCTCAAGCGGGAGTATTTTGCGATCGTCGAGGGACGGATGAAAGAGCAATCGGGCACCTGGACCAGCAATCTCCTTGAGCTCCCCTCCTTCCGAGTGATTGAATCGCCTGAGGGCAAAGAGGCCATCACCCATTTTTCTGTCGTGAGGCGCTCCCCTAAATATTCGTATCTCAAACTCGAGCTAGAAACGGGACGTAAACACCAGATTCGGGTTCATTGCCAAATGGCGGGCCACCCTGTTTTGGGAGATGAGCGATACAGCTCTGCAGAGAACCCGATCCAACGCCTTTGCCTTCATGCCCTGAGCTTAGGGTTCAAGCACCCATTCACTAAAAAACCCCTCTCTTTTCACGCCCCTATTCCAGCAAGTTTTAAAAAACTTGGCGCTTAAACAGAGTTGCCTCTATATTGAAGGAGATGAACTTCAGTGAATTTATCAACCACTTCGTCGCGCTTCTCGTCATTGCCAATCCCCTTTCAGCCCTCCCCGCTGTTTTGCGCGTAACGCGCAACCAGACAATGGCAGAAAAACGGCACACTGGACGGGTTGCAACGGTTGCAGTAGGGGTGATTTTGCTCATGGCGACGTGGATTGGGCGCCCCCTTCTTCTCCTGCTCGGCATTGGACTCCCCTCTTTTCAGGTAGCGGGCGGAATCGTCGTCTTTCTGATGGCCCTTTCGATGTTGAACGCAGAAGAGAGCCCCATTAAACAAACCGTCGATGAATCCAACAGCAAACAGAGCGGCTCAGGAGCGATTGTCCCCTTAGCGATCCCGATGATTGCAGGGCCAGGGGCCATCAGTACCCTCATCGTCAATGCAAACCAGTTTCCCGGCGTATTCAACCAGGTGCTCCTCAGTTTTTCAGCGATCCTCGTCACCCTTGTAATCGGGGTTCTCCTCTACTTCTCTTCCAACCTAGAACGAGTTTTGGGACAGACAGGCGTGAACGTAATCAATCGCCTCGGAGGGCTCATCCTCGTGGCGATTTCAGTCCAAATTCTTGCGAACGGCTTAATTCAATTATTTCCGTTACTTAAGCTAAGCCTCTCTGCCTCGTGAAACTCGAGCTGAAAGCGGGCTGGCCCCGGCGTAGGCTGCTGTAAATAGACCCGATCCACTTCCAGACGGTAGTTCAAAGTGTGCACTTCGTATCCGTTTTCCGTCCGCACAATCTCCACAATCGGCTCCGCTCCCCCCAAAGAAGAAGAGAGACGAGGGTCGCTGAGAAGCGCTTGGAGTTCACGGGTGCTCTGGTAGAGGGGTGGTAGTGCGGCAATAAGAGAAAAGAGAAGGGTGTACATAACGGGCTCCTTAGGTTTTGGAGCCCAGTATACCGAATTGGGAGAAAAAAGGTTAGGCCCTTAACCTTGACAGGTTTGGAGACTCAATTGTTGTGGTGGGCGTTGATTTCTCGGCACCCTTCTTCGAGTTGGCGCTACCATCGTACTGTTATATAATTGCGTTAGAATTGAATTGCTACCGCCAAATACTCGTTTATTTACACCATTAATACAATTGTACACTACTCCAAGGCGGGGCTGCTGAAGTGGCGCCTCCCAGATCTTCTTGAAAAAGCCAGAGATCTTCGCTGTATCACTTGAATAACCCCTTAACCACAGAATGAATCTTGTGAATAAGGACTTGGGCGCAATCACGACATCCTCAGCATCCCACCATCTAAAATAGAAGTAGTTCTCTCCCTTGTTAGCCGAAGCCCTGTCCCAAACCTTCTCAGTAGTGTGATTTTCATCAATATCAACCAATACATCAATCATACCTAATGCATTAAGTAATTTAATTTCCATACTAAATCCAGAATTATTATCAGTTAATTATAACACAAAACATCATACAAATCAACAAATAACAACAAACTAACAATCAGTTACTTACGTTTATTATTTTACGGGACGACGGAAGACGTTCGCAGCAACCACCTCTGGCTCCTAGACCTCTTCTGCTCTGTCTTGTGCTCTGTCTTGTGCTTCCAGGCGGGCGGCCTGAGTAGATTCGAAGTCGTCTAAAGTATTTTGGCTCTCGGGTTGCCGCACAAACGGTGTTGGGAACCTCTCTTCCCACGCCAGTTGGAGCCCCTCCAGAAAACGTGACCATGCCTGAGAGATGCGATCTACCAACCCTAACTGATGCCCCGTGTTAGAAGGCGCTTCCGACCTGCAATTGCTAACAGCTCGCGCAAGATAATACTCTAATTTCACACTAAACCTCGTATTATTATATATTTATTATAACACAAAACATCACACAATTCAACTCATAACAAACACCTAACATTCAGCCACTTACACTTTTTCTTGCAAATTGTCAAGGAATTTCTTACTATGCACCTAAAAGAGGGACTATGAAAAAATCGATCTCATTGTGTATCAGCGCTTTACTTCTCACCATTTCCGCTCAGGCAGCGGCTGAGCAGAAGACGCCTCCTGAGCCGCCCCCATTCGATGCGAATTTGTTCCGCAACGATGTGCAGTGTCTGGCGGGGCACGTCTCGTTCCTCTATTGGACGGTGGACACAAGGGCGATGGATTATGCGACGCAGATGCAAAATAGCGCTTGGGGGGACAGCACTTCCACATCGTATGCGCAGGGGGAGATTAAGAGCGCAACCTATAACCTAGATCCGGGATTTCGGGTGGCTTTGAGCTACTTTAGGGCTCCTAAGGAGTGGGAGGTGTGGGGGCAGTACGCTCGGCTGACGGCGCGGGGCAAAAATGAGGTAGGTAAGCCCGCTTCTAATTCGCTATTTTTAACGGGAGACTGGCCGCAGATCACGACGCAGCCTTTATCTGGGGCTCATAGCTATGTGCACATGAACTACAATGTATTCGACCTGATTGCCAATCGCTATTTCCACCCAAATCCTCACCTGCGCTTGCGTTTGATGGGGGGTGCGGTGGTTGCGTGGATTGATCAGAACTGGGTTGTAAAATACACCGACTCAACTCCCAATACAACCAAGATTACAAACTGGTGGCGCTACATCGGGGGCGGCATGCGGGGCGGTTTCATGGGAGACTGGTTCTGGACGAATGATATTTACATGACGGGGCTTGTCACAACAGGGGTGTTGATGGGGAGCTATGTGAATCGTTCCAAAATCCAGACGACCTTCCAACCTGCCAATGGAATTGATACAAACACACCGGTCCAAAATACGACTTTTAGCGATGTGCATCCAGCGTTTACTGCGCAGGTGCTACTCGGTCCTTCTTGGCAAAAATGCTTCACCCATAATCGGGTAGAGGTATTTGCTGGTTATGAGATCAATATCTGGGGAAATATCCATGAGATTTTCCGTTCAACGGGGGGCAGCCCCTCTGCGAGCAAGCAAATCTGGATCAACTCAGGCTTGATTGCTCTACAGGGGCTAACCACGCGCCTCACAGTCGATTTTTAGGGGTGGCTGTGACGGTGCCGTAAGGGAGCTCTACTAGGGCTTCCTTGACTTGGGCATTGTCGTCAAAGATAAATCGGATGGACCAATTCAGCATCTCTTTGACGGAGAACCTGTCCTCGGTAGTGGGGAGAAGTTCGTAAATCGGGTAGGTGGGGATAATCACGTAGAGGGCGTGATTGCGGACCACGATCTCAACCGTATGGCCATAAATTTCATAAGTACCGCAAAACTTACGCAAATAAGCGAGGTCTGAGAGCGATACGCCTCGGGTTCGTTGGAAAGCGATGTGACTGGTGCCGGGCTCAAAAGGGACGAGGAGTTCACTGATATTCCCTTCTGAATCGTTGCGGAAGGTGAACTTGGTCCCTTCCATGGGAACGATCCGATCTTGCGATTCTTCGGAGATGGCAAATACGTCGTAATGCCAGTGTTCCAAGGTAGAGGTAATCCCATTGAAATGGGCTAAAAGCTGCCCATTTTGGACTTCCACTTCCATCGAGCCGTATCCGGGATGTTCGTAAATGCCCTCGTAATCTTCAAGGGAATGGGATGGGGCTGTCCCTTTTTTCCTGAGCCGGTTTTCTTGCGCTTCGGCTCCTTTAGCCATTTCCTTTGCTTTGAGAATCGCCGCATACCCTACATCGAGAAGGTTTTGGGATGGGAGTTCCATCACTCTGTTGATGAGGTCCAAAGTGAGGTAGGCGGGCAAAGAGCAGAGATTTTTATTGGAAAGGACTATGACCCCTACTCCTTCTTTGGGGAGCAGGACTGTGGAGCAGGTGTACCCTTCCGTTGCTCCATCATGCTGGAGGACGTAGAGGCCTCGGTAGGAATAGATGTGCCAGCCCATTCCATAGGCGTGTACAATGGCATCTGGAACTTCGGGGGCTCCCGGAACGATCACTTGGGGGGAGCAGATCTCTTCGAGGGTCGTTGGACTGATCAACACTTGATTCCCGTAAATTCCTTCATTGAGAATCATCTGCATCCAACGGACCATATCGTTGATATTCGAATTGATAGAGGCCCCTGGACCAATCAGCGAAACGTCGCGTCCAGGCATTCTCCTAGTAACCCCTTTTCTATCGAGATAGGGGTGAGCAAAGTCAGCGGATTGATTCATCTCGGCAAAAGAGAAATTGGTGCTGGACATATGGAGCGGAGCTAAAATGCGCTCTTTCACCAGTTGTTCCCAATCCTTACCAGTGATTTTTTCCATTGCATACCCCACAGCGGAATACATGATGTGATTGTATTGGTACCGCTCGCGGATATCGGTGGATGGCTCTAAATAGCGCAAGCGGCTCATGAGCTCTGCGCGAGTGAGCTTGGAGTTATACCAAGCCGCATCGTGGCGCGGCATCCCGCTGCGATGAGTCAGCAGATCTCGGATAGTTACATTTTGAGTCGCATATTTGTCCCACAGGCGGAAATCGGGGATTAGGTCGATCATGAGGTCGTCCCAAGCAACCAGCCCTTGGTCGACAAGAGTTCCCATTACAAAGGACGTAAATGCTTTTGTGCAAGAGCCGATCGCCATGAGTGTATCGGGCGTCATCGGGAGTTTTTCTTCGAGATTCCGATACCCAAACCCTTTGGAGTAGACGACGTGGCCATCGACCACCACTCCGACAACGATTCCGGGAACTTCATAGTCGACAACTGCTTTTGCAATCATCGGATCGCAGGCATTCAAAATCGTCTGAGCTCTTTGAGCTTTGGGGGAAAGGGGGCTAAACCAATCCAGTAAGGAGGCATGAACCAGGAGGGGGAGCACGAGGAATGAAAGGACTTTTCTGATCATCATAGGACACCTTTAGGGTTAAATGCAGGCAGCCATGGTATCAAAAAAGTCCTTAAAAAATCAATCTTTATTTGAGCAAAGCGAGAATCCCCACGAGAATGAAGTAAATCGCTACGACAAAATTGAGGATCTGGGGATAGATCAGGATCAGGATGCCTGCAACGATCGAGAGGATGGGGCCGGCCATAGGGTGTATCAACATCTTTTTTTCTCCTTGTTTGAAAGCCTAAGCCCCTTGTATCATGTAGGTCATGAAAAGTAAATCTTTGACTCTCTCTACGGGCTTGGCCATGTTTTCGATGTTTTTCGGATCGGGCAATCTCGTATTTCCTCTCGTTGTCGGCCAGCTGAGCGAGGGGCATTATGGGCTCGCCTTTCTAGGGATCTTGCTTACAGGTGTCCTCGTCCCCTTTCTGGGCATTTTAGCCATGCTCCTCTTCAACGGCGATTCGCGCGCCTTCTTTGGGCGCCTCGGCAAGCCAGCTGTGTTTTGGTTTCCCCTTCTCGCCCTTTCTTTGATGGGTCCCTTTGGAGTTCTTGCGCGCTGTATCACTGTGGCTCACGGGGCTTTTCGAATGATCTTGCCGGAGAGCTCTCTTTGGATTTTTAGCGGAGTGGCGTGCTCCGTGTTATTCTTCCTCACCATCCGCCCGAATCGGATCGTCCCTATCTTAGGGACAATTTTAACTCCCCTCTTGCTCCTCTCATTGGCCTGTATCGCCTTCTTTAGCTTCCATTCCGCCGCGCTCCCTTCAGCTGCTGGCGTAGGAATGGCTTGGGAGAGCTTTAAACAGGGGATTTTCCAGGGTTACCAGACGATGGATTTGCTCGCGGCCTTCTTCTTTTCAGTCTTCGTGATTCAGCATCTCCGGGGCCATAAAAAGACCCCAGACGACCCTGCAGCCTCCCTCCCTATTTTCTTAAAGGCTTCGGTGATTGGGGCGGGGCTGCTCGCCTTAGTGTATGGCGCTCTCGTCCTATTAGGAGCGATCTACGCCCCTGAGCTGGCAGCAATCCCCCCGCAAGAGATGCTGGGCTATATTGCACAAAGAGCGCTAGGCCCTTGGGCAGCGCCTGTGGTGTGTACTGCTGTGATCTTAGCCTGCTTAACCACTGCGGTAGTTTTGACATCGCTTTTCGCCGACTTCCTCCGTAAAGAAGTCTGCAAAGAGAAAATTCACCCCTCTGTTGCTTTGGCGACTACACTGCTCATTACATTTGCCGTTTCGACCCTTGAATTTGCGGGGATCGCCCGGATTCTGGGTCCGATTCTTGAAATCATTTACCCAGCTCTGATCGTTCTAACAGTCTTGAGCATCTCTCACAAACTGTGGGGTTGGTCTTACTTGCGGGGCCCCACAACCATGGCACTTGCTATGAAGTTGCTCTCTCGCGTTGTATGACGGGGGATAAAAAAAATTAACCACAGAGTCACAGAGAGGCGAGAGGGAGCACAGAGGAAAAAAATCTCCTTTTTGCGAGGGCAAAAAGGAGAATCTCCTGCCGCGAGGCGCGGCAAAGGACAAAAAGCTTCTTCCACTTGCCGCGTTTCGCGGCAGCGATTTTCCCTTTTTGCCCTCGCAAAAAGGAAACTCTTCCTCTGTGCTACCTCTCTCTTCTCTGTGTCTCTGTGGTTAATTTTTTTTCCCGTCGTATGATGTTATAGACGCACAGGGCAATCAGTACAGGATAGAGGACCTCTAAAATAGGCCCCCACATCTTCACGATGCCGCTAAAGCCCAAATTCGCCATCACAGCCGTGATAGCAAGTGTACCTGCGAGAGCGGTCTTATAACCACAAAACCCCTTCAAATAGTCGGCAAATACAGTGCCTAAAGAGATCGCTGTCGTGAGGCAAGCGAGGAAGACCGCGATGGCCGAAACAATTCCACCGATAGGTCCAAGAATCCTCACAGCAAGGGCGTAGAGCAGATCTTCCGGGGCTACTTGGCCTAGGAGCCCTGTTCCATGATTCGCGGAAAGCCAGCACAGCCCCACGTAGGTGAGCATCAACAGTGCTGCGGCGATCAAACTGGCCCACTTCATTCGGTGTTGAATGATCTGGCGCTGGACTGACTTTTGTAGCCCCTCCGTCCCTGCTGCCAGATGGGGCATCACCAATGTCGCAAAAAGGAGCGCTGCCAAGAGATCGGTTGTTTGGTAGCCCATTTTAAGCCCCTCTCCGAAATAGTGGAGGGAATTGTCTGCAGCGAGGGTAGTGTGCCCTGGCTGAAACCAGGCCATCCCAATGAGAACTCCTAAAGAGAGGAGAAGAAAGGGGGTCAGGATGGAGCCTAGTAGCTGAATCACTTTTTGTTTGCGCACGGTCAAAAAATAGATGCCGGCACAAACCACCAGGCTAAAGAGAGCTAAGGAGACGCCTGGAAGGTAGGGTTTGACACTCGCGTGCATGAGGGTCACTAGGCGGGGCATCGCTCCGGCAGGACCTTGGCTCATCTGGAGGCAAAAGAGAATCGCAAACCCGGGCCATTTGCCAAATCGCTTTAAAAAGAGATAGATATCTCCTCCGTAAAACATCATCGCCATGAGGCCTAAGAAGGGGAAAATCACAGCGGAGATCGCCAATCCCCATAGGGCGGATGAAAATTCGCTGCCCGCTTTCTGACCTATGACAAGGGGGAAAATCAGATTCCCGGCACCAAAAAACATCGAAAAGAGGGCCATCCCTGTGGAAAAAAGACTGATTTTAGAAATGGGTTTAGAGATAGAAATGGTAGACATAATACTCTGAATTTTAGTTGAGATTTTCGGAGAAAAACTCGCTAGCAAATTCCGCTATTTCCGCGTGTATTTCTGAACGGCGGTAGGAGGGGGGGTCATTTGCTACAGGAGCTGGAACGTGTGCCTTGGCCTTTTCCGCGACTCGGTTGAGGTAGGCGTAATGGGAGACTTTGCGGTCGCGCAAAATCTTTAACTTCGCAGGAACTTTGCTCTGAATCAAGCGAAAGGAGTGGTAATTATGGTTGAGAACTTCATCATCGATACTGGCGACGAGTCCGATAGGAATTTGAATATTCTGCATGGTCTCTGTAGAGAAGACAAAGGTCGCTGGGAAGACGAGCAACAGGGCGCGGATACGGGGATCGCCATAAACCACTTCCCCTTCTGAGAAGTCGATCTCTTCTAGGGGAACAGGACCTACGTGAGATTCTAGTTCCGCCCGGTGGGCTAGGTAAAATTGCTTGAGTCCGCCAGCCTTAGCTCCCCCTACGTGAAGACCCGTCATTCCCCCTAAAGAGTAGCCTGTAAGTCCAATCCTCTTTGCATCGACTCGCTCCTGGATCCAGTCAATCTGAAGGAGCTGATCGAGAACGAAGGAAACATCCTTGGAACGCTCCCAGAAACGGACCGTGGTTACAGGATCGAATGTCCGAAGAGAGTTTCCATGGTGTTCTATGGCGGCGACCCAAAATCCTTGTTTGACCAGTGCTTCGGCAAGCCAGGTCGACTCGCGACGATCTCCTCGGTGCCCATGAGAAATGAGGATGAGGGGCTTTTTTGTTTGAGGGCTAGGCAAAGGGGCGTCCCGCCTTTCTTCAGGATGGACCCAAATGGAGTTCTGGGCAGTATCAATAGGGGCGGATGCGTGTGTGGGATACCAAAGCTCGACGAGAACGGGGCGCTTGCGGGAGGGGTCTTCCAGACGGAGCGTCCTCACTCCGAGGGAAGCGGGGAGAGACGCCTCTTTCGAGGGAGGAGGGCTTGCCCGCGACATCGCCGTTGCAGAAGGGAGGACGGCTACAAGCAGGGCCAGGAACAGAAATAGAAATCTACGCATAAATACCCGGCTACGGAGTATAGCAAATCAAGGAGTTTGCGGGAAGGCCTTATTCCAGAGGGAGACATAATACCATTTATCAAAAATAATCTTCACAGCTACGGGCGTCTTTTACCTGCGGG